>DATBHO010000011.1:0-8026 GCA_036557405.1 Nitrososphaeraceae archaeon | reverse complement strand
ATTTTTTATAAAGTGACCTTGGAACTATGTGATCGCATTCCAGTCCACGTGATCTTGCAAACCTTTTTCTGAATGTATAAGGATGTCTAATTCTGCAAATTTGACATGTGTAGTTATCTCTTTTAAATATATCAGAACGCACTCTATCCCAATAAAAATTGTGGTAATACCATCTCTCAAACTGTTTATTACATTCTTTTGAACAATATTTCCTAAATGGATATTTAATTAAATTTTGACAACCAGAATTTCTACAAAGGGTATTTCCGACACTGTCATATTTATCAAATTCTCTTATGTAAACTATATTCCTTGTTGACATACAAAAAGGAAATTAATCAGATTACTTTATTTTCTATTCTAATAAAAAAAATTTACCCAGAAATAAATTTGATTGGTCTTGTTTGGACAGATTCAAGCCAAAATAGTTTAGAATGCTCGGAATTCTTCTATTAACTATATACATTACCAGATCAAAATGTACATGAATGAATGTATTTCCACCTCCAGAACAAATGCTAAACCCTTTTCATTTTTATGCTCAGATGAGAAAATTTCACCCCATAGTGTATGATGACAAAAATAAAGTTTGGGGAATTTTTCGGTACGATGATATTCAAAGCGTCTTAACAAATTACAAACATTTCTCATCAGATTTTCAAAAATTAATCAATATCCAACAGGTAGAAATGGAGCAACAAAAGCAAAATAACAAACAACAGGGACCGGACTCTGTGAGACGCAGCATCCTTACTTCTGATCCTCCCTACCACAATAAGCTAAGAAGTGTAATATCTTCCGCCTTCACTTCAACTACAATCGGGAGATTAAAACCGCGTATTGAAGAGATATCTCATGATATGATAGACAAGGTCATTGAGAATGGTTCTATGGACCTCATTAACGATTTGGCTTATCCATTACCCGTCACTGTAATTGCAGAGTTGTTGGGGATCCCATCTGATGACCGGGATACCTTTAAGAGATGGGCCGACGAATTAATTGGCTCTACTACCTCAAGTAACAGTAATCTTCCTATTGATAAAGCGTCAGAACAGATCTTCAAGAGAGTTCAAACTGAAATGGATTCTTATTTTATCAATATAATCGAAAAAAGAAAAGTAGACAAAGTCCCTAGTAACGATCTAATAAGCAATTTGCTTAAAGCAGAAATGGATGGCAATAAGCTCACTGAAGATGAAATACTTGCATTTTGTTCTCTATTGCTTTTAGCTGGTCATGTGACGACTGTAAACTTAATAGGCAATATTATACGTTCCCTACTTGATAATCCAAAGCAGCTAGAACAGTTATTAGTTCACCACAATGGCTACATCATTAGCAAGCATGACTCGAATAATCATCCTTTAATTTCATCTGCAATCGAAGAAACACTTAGATACAGATCTCCTGTCCAAGCTTTGATTCGTTTTGCTGCAGAAGATATAGTTATTGGAGAACAGAGAATAGAACGGGGACAAAGGTTGATCATTTGGATTGGGTCAGCAAATCGTGATGAATCTATTTTTGATGATGCTGAAAAATTTGATATTAACCGTTCCTTTAGTAAGAATGCCCACTTAGCCTTTGGGTACGGAATTCACTTCTGTTTGGGTTCTGCCCTTGCAAGTTTGGAAGCTCAAGTGGTTCTAAAAGTAGTACTAGATAGATTAAAGAACATGAAATATCCTGAAGATTACAAAGAATCATTAAGGCCACTTTATGGCATATTTTTTCATGGAGTCAAGAGCCTACCATTAACTTTTAAACCTGCCAAAATGAGAGTTAAGTCAAGATAAATGCAGTCATTATCATTTAGTCAGAGAGAAAGGTAAAATAAAGCAATTTTTATCAGTGAAATCTTTTCAATTTGGAATTACAAATATAGGGAGTATATGGAATTGGATTTCAAAACACGATTGAGTGAAATAGGATATGGAGAACATAAGTAACACACTTTATTCCATAATTGGTGAAATTGGGAAGGGAAAAATTCAAAGCGATATTACTTTGAATATAGAGCTGTCAAGACATTATATCCAAATGATCTTAGATCGATATAACAATCGCGTATACAATGCAGATGATGAAAGTATTGGATCTGTGTGTGAAGCATTACTGCATTTCATGTAAACAGTCTGTACTTTGCCTTCTGCTAGAAAAGTTACTATCGCTAATATCAAATTAGATATAGTAATCCTTAATCTTCATACGCTAAGTAATTTTCCTGATAAGGCAATTGTTATACAGATACCAAAAGATGCCAAGAGCATAACGAAGCATATACAAAAGAGTTTTACAACATTTCAACCAATTATGAAGAATTTATGGATAGTTACAAAGGAACCGGTTTTAGGAAACTACATAAATTATTCAGTAGAATCAGAAAATAATAGAAAAACATCGTCGCTAATATGAAGCTTTTGTGATATAGAACAAACAAAAGATAGGGCTTTTAGGTTTTTCCACATGTTAATCCTCATTCCAAATACTCATATTTCAATTTGTTAAGCGTTATTCCTATTCAAAAATCTTGAGAATTTTCCTCTGGGATCAAATAGCAACATACTACAGAATGTTGTTGCCTAGTAATAATTCTAATTTATGAGAACTTTAAAGTATGTATTGACTTCAATAACTGTGTGAGTAAGAAAGAGGGCGTCCCTAAGCTAGTAGTAATATTTCCAACGAAAAATGAAGAAGATACCATTGAACACGTTATAAGAACTGCAAAAAAAAGCAAACACCATCCGGAAGTTATTGTAGTTGATGCATATTCATCGGATAACACGGTTAAACTAGCTAGCGATAATGGCGCAAAGGTTATTCAGCAGAACGATAGAATGTTTCCTGCAAAGGGAATTGCAATGAAAAAAGGAATTGATGAAGCTATCAGTTCTAATGCAGAATTTGTTCTATTTCTTGATGCGGATATAATAAATCTAACGCCAGAGTGGGTGGACAAATTAGTGGATGGATGTACCAAACGAGACATGGTCAGAGGTTTCTACCAAAGACATCCTCGGGATGCTCCAGTAACGAAGCTTATAGCAATACCGATGATCCGAACCTTTTTTCCTGAGCTATCGCATTTTGAACAACCATTAAGCGGTGAGGTATGCGCACGAATTGAAGTCTGGAAAAGATTATTGGATCAAAACCCTCCTGATGGATGGGGAATAGATATCTGGTTTTTAATTGAGGCTGCCATGGCTGGATACCAGATAAAAGAAATATTCCTCGGTACTAAAGAGCACACATCTTTTAATGACTATCGAGAAGATGTTGGGAAATTGGCCAAAATGGCAGAACAAGTGGAATTCACAATAATCAAGGAGGCCTTCAAGTATCGGAGAATAGAGTTACATAAAGATGTCAAAACCTAGTTACCCCTCTAATTAGTTAGATATTGGAATTTATGATGCCGACTCATACTTTTGGTTTTCTTACCTAAAATTGAATATTAACTTGTATCAAACATTGACAGACAATTTGGAACCTTAGTTTTGGCAAAGTGGTATCATTTTAAACCAGTTTAATATATCAGTCCAATTTCAGTACTTATGAATTGGCTCCTGACTCGCAGTATTTTGCAAGTTTATCTAATGTCTCGGCCCAGCCTTGATTATGGCTTTCAAGAGAAAAATTGCCCTTCTCTTTTCCAGTAAACCCTATGTGGCCTAGCTTCACCCTAGTTTTTTCAGAATTAATCCGCTCTAAATCCCAAGTCACCACAGTTTCTGGAAACGAAGGTGAGTCATCAAATTTCCAACTATAAGATAGTCTTTTATTAGGAACAAATTCCATGATAGTTCCATTCATATAGTAATCCTTATCCAAATTCCAGTCAGGATGAATTTCCGCACGTGTAACCAGACTAATCTTGCCTCCCACCTTGCTATCCAATATTGCTTCATCCTGGAACCATCCAGTTATTTTTTCTGGTTCAGTTAAAGCATTGAAAACCACATTTGGTGCTGCATGAATAATTTTTGCTTTCCTAATAGCGGCCTCCTTTTTTTTCATAACTATAGCCTCATGCTGCGTTATTCTATATAAGGAGAGAAAGGTCTGCGGCATAACAAAATAGTTTGTTCTAATGGATTATTTAAGTAAAATTCAAAATACATATTAATAATTATGTCCTATTACTTGTATGACATATCGTAGTAGAGAAGAGATTTTTGCTTCAATTCTTGGTACTGCAGGATCTGGACCAGGAGTCACACGTTCTAGAATAATGTTTGGGTCCTATCTTACATATGCTCAGGTTGTCGAATATTCAAAGATTTTAATCGAACGTGGCTTACTTGAATACGACCCTCTCGACAGGACATTCAGAACGACTCCGAGCGGATTTACATTTATACAATTACAAAATGAAATAAATCAAATGATAAAGATTTAGAGTCTAGCTAAGCGAAAGGCTACTAGGCAGTAATATTATGTGCTTGTTTTTTTATGTATGTACCCAATTACATGCGAGCACATTAAATTCTATCAATGCTCTTAATACTGGAGACACATCAAAAGTTTCAGAATTTATCAGTCCTTCCTACTTTAACCATGAGTCACAGATGGACCCGGTTAGATCAAAAATGAGAGGGCCGCAGGAGTTTATAGACACTGTGATCAATATCCGAAAAGCTTTTTCAGATATACATTATGAGTTACTAGAAAGTGTGGGATCAAATGAAAAGGTAGTTTCAATTGTTTTCGTTATGGGTAAACACACTGGAAGTTTCTTTGGTTTTATTCCACCATCAGGAAACAAAATATCCTATAGAGCTGTACATGTATTTACAATAGGTGATGATGGAAAAATATCTGAACATAAGGCGATTCGCGATGACTTGGCACTGATGTACCAGCTTGGAGTAATTAAGGCTACGACTCCGGAATATGAAAACTTTCTAAAAGGCTGGAAAGGAGTGATATAAGGAAAATTGAATATGAAAATGGATCCTAGACACTGAACGATCGAAGGACAACAGATAACTTGGCATAAGCGAAAATCTGGTTAATTTGAGAATTTAGTTTCTAGAAAAGTATGGGATAACCGGTGGGCTACTGAACAACCAACTTTATTTCCTCATCATCCACATACTTTAAGCACGGACACGCATCAGACATTGAAATATGGTTTACACATCGTCTTTGATGATGCATGTCCATCCAATGCCACTTTATATCGTGGCCACAAATACACGTTGACATAATCTTTCTCAATTAATAAAATAGCTTCCGAGTCTTATCTAACTTTCGGAACTTAATTAACTTATTAGTCCTTCAAGTTTAGTGTATGGATCTCAGGTTGAAAAGGAGATTGAAACTCGTAGCAAAGTTGAAACTAGACATTCTACGTTTTTAATAAAGACATAGCTCAAGTTAAACTCTTATACAGCAATTGAAATTAATACACACATGTCGTATGATCCAAAAAATCTATTCAACAGATTTTTACGTCTAAATAGATTGAATTCTTCAATAAATTATGGTCCAGCGGTCATCCACCCTTTCAATATTTATCCCCCGGGGTTGTATCGAAGTGATAGAGATAGATTTCCTTTAGAAAATATGATCAATAAAATTCAGGATGTTCCAAACACATCAGCTATGGGAACTGAATTATTGAAGGATTTGCTTATTCGTCAAGAAGAGTTTCTTAAAAGAATAAGAAAGCATCCTTCTAATCCTAATCCTGATGATGCAAAGTTCATGATGTGAAATTAGATAATAGCATTCAGAAACTGCATTTTCATATATTTTGTTTCTATTTACTCGAATTCAGTTTCACGAATTATTCTCAACCTGACCTAAATTACCAAAGCATACATTGAAAGTCTCTTATGATATTCCTCTAATTCGATATTACTACGCAATGCACTCTTATCTAATGCAAGTGTAGATTTAGTTAGAGTTCTGTTTTATGCCAGTTCAGTCATTTCATGTAACATTGATTTATTTGATGAATTACTTATAGAAGCTTGAATTATTTTTGCCGTTTCAAAATCACATTCTAATATGGACGCCAGATCATCTACCTTCATACTCAGAATTTGCTTTCTGTCAAGTGAATGTTTCAAGATCAAATCCTTTAGGACATCGGGAATAGCTAATGATTTTATACCGTTTCTAAATAACATAGTTAATAATAGTATCTATCTTATATAAGATTTTTCTAATGATTCTATATTCAATTTAATGTCGGTTGTTGGGTAAATTACAATAAATTTCGTAAAAATCAATCTTCATTTAATCGAACTATGACAATAATGAAGTTTTTAATCTAGATTTTCATAAGAAATAAACGAAGCGGTACATAGTACGGAATAATTTCTCTTATCTCTAGATAATTGCAAGATCTACTTATATCATACAGCATACACTCTTATGATGAGAGCGGGGATTAATGTAAAAGTTGACTTGGTACAGAAATTCATTAATCTCTACCACCGATATGAAAATTTAAATCTAAAAATAACTTTTTTTTCTAATATCTCTCCAGATCCTTCATCTATACTGGCTCACCACGGACGTCGTACTCCAAAAGATATTCGGAAAGAGTTTCTTCATATTCCCAAAAGCTTTCTTACCGATATTTGTAGTAATAGACTATATTGAGATTCCCGCTCTACTAACTGCGATAATTTTTTATTCCTACCTTATACGCAGCAAAAGATCTACTGCCAGGAAGAACTATCTCTTTTTGGGATTGCTTGCAGTTCAAGTTGTCCATATTTTCTGGATTACCGACGAGGTTGTATATAACAGCTTATTCAATTACAGTTTTATAGAAATTCCTTATGTCCTATCATGGATTGCTATACTCATAGATTACCTAGAACTACCTGTGATGGTCGACCTGTTTTACAAGATCATTAAGAAAGAAAAAAGGTAGTTCCCAGTTGTGTCGCAAGAATCAAGATATTCGTTATAATGGTTATTCTGCCATCACACACGATTTACTCATCTCTTTAAGTCTTGGTACACATTCTTAAAGTGCCTTTCGTAACAATAGTAACCTTAATCGTACTAAGTCAATAGATCCAATGCCATCTTTAGGTCAGTAACTTCTGCTTCGATTACTTGTCTATCGAGTTCATCTCTTGCGTATTTTTTCAATCTTTCGCAAGCATGTATTTCTGATATTATTATATCCTTCTTATCTTTGGAAAGGTTGTGGAAAGATTCAACAAAAGAATAGATGACTTTTCTCCCTTTCTCCCTTGACCCGCAGGTCTTGGCAGTTATTTCATAAGGCGCTTCAGATTCCGCTATGTTCATTCCGATCCTCCTATTATCTTGCACTTCTCAACTTTAATAACTTGTAATTTCCATCTGTATACCACAAAGTTATTCTCCTTAGTAATGATCACAACTAATATCCGAAGTAAGAATATAATAATGTATATCCCAAGAAATATCTAGAACATTATCATATCTCCAAGATCTATAAAGTTTATTTCAAAATAGTTAAGAGATGCTTAACAAATTCCAAACAAATTCAGATATTTTGGCTTTTTTATTCGTAATCTATTGACTGAAGTCAGTACTACGCATGCCAGCAAACTTGACTAATGCTCTCATGAAATTTGACCTCAACTTTGTGAATTCCTTGTCCGTTACTACAATTAATATACTTTTCTCTCTTATGGATATCGAAGACGTTTTTCTTTCAAATCTACAACGTAGGTTAATTATTTACTTGGCGTTTTGGTCAGTTTCCCAAATACCAAAGGTGTTATTCTCAGTATCAAGACACACAGCAAAATAACCCATTCCTGGAACAGGTTTTTTCGGGATAATAACTTTACCTCCTAGCTGTGCAACTCTGGCAGAATGGTCATCTACTGACTTTACGTCAATATAGTTTGTCATTCCTTGTTGTTGGGAATTCTGTCTCTTCATCATACCTCCACCAATAGATTTATTCCCCTTATCATCAGTGGTAGTTATTATTAGATACTCCATTCCATCTGGTAGGGATTCTGGACTAGACCATTTTTCAAATTTCCATCCGAAT
>DATBHO010000010.1:0-15424 GCA_036557405.1 Nitrososphaeraceae archaeon | reverse complement strand
ATTTTTTCAGTTGATTATTCTTCGCTTGTATTATTCTCTTGGCAAACTCCATTGCCTCTGTATTTCTAAGGGTCACTTTTGCTCCTATTGGTTCACCTTTATGGATCCCAAAATCTCTCACGTTATCTTTTGCACCACATTGAGTGGGTTTTCTGGAGGTTAATTCTTCCAATGCACTTTTAGCTCTCTCCAGTGGTTCGCCAGATTTTCCTACGCCTATATTTATTACAACTTTTTCCAATTTAATAAGTTTCATGTTATTTACTTTACTCATTTATTTGCTCACCTGAATTAGTGAAGAGTCAACCCCAGTTACCATGACAAGATCAACTGGTAATTCTACGGTCTTTTCACCCATAGAGACTAGTACACGTTTAGGAAGGGAAAACGATCCAGTTTTAATTTCTTTAACCTTGCCAATATTTCCAGCGTTTTCTCCCCGGGTAACAATAACGCTGCATCCTTCTTTTAATTGCACATGATTTTTGATACCAAATTCAGGTAAGTTAATCAAACAAGTGTCATTCACATTATACTGTTCTTTACTTTGAAATGTTCTTCCATCATGAAGACAATATTGGTATAGGTTTTTCTTTAACGCGACTTTAGACTTGACTTTCTCCAACTTTAGGTTTTTTTCAGCCAAATTTATCTTTATTGGAAAAAGCGGAAGTCCGTTTGAAGGTACAAACCTGTAAGATTGGTTCGAGGGCTTTATTTCTACAGTATCCATCAAGCCGATAGCAAAATTTGGATGGCGAACCATCTTGCCATCTATGGTTATTAATCCCTTATTTAGGGATCTTTTTACTTCTCGTGTATTTGAGCAAACATGCAAAAGATCCCGCAATACTACTCCAATTGGATAGGAATATTTTCCATTATGTTGACCTGGCATTGTGTTCAGAATAAACCTTGCACTTTTTCTATTCACTTGCCAGAATCTTGGGGCAAGTTGTCTTTTTAGTGTCTTATCTCCTCCTTTTTTAGCCATAATTAGTTAGCGCGCTCCTTAGAAAGTTCGTTGTTAGCAGTAGGTTTTTTAATTTTCTTCTGTTTTCTTGCCTTTGGGTTTTTCTCTTTTTTCTTTTGAGTTCCTTTCATTCGGTATTCATCATCGGTATTTAGTGATATAATCTGAACATTTGAAGCATGTATCTGCACCTTCACTTTGCCGCCACGTATTTTTTCTCTCTGAACCCCCTCAATCGATAGTGTCGATCTTACTGTATTCACTTTCTCAACTTTCCCTTCTATCCCAGCATATTCTCCTCTTAATATTCTAATCGTATCACCCTTGGCGACTCTTATGCTTCTCCTACTATGCTGCTCTCTCAGGTTCTCTGATAGATTAGCTCCCAATAGTTTTTCTCTTTTATGTTTAGAAATAAGTTTGTAGAGCATCATTATTACCTCATATTATTATTGATGCCAAATTTGCGATTCTGGGCCACTTTTCTGCGGCCTCAGCAGCGACCGGTCCTTTTATGTCACTTCCCTTTATCTCCCCTTCTGGTGTAACAAGTACTGCGGCATTATCTTCAAATGATAACCGCACACCATTTAATCTCCTTATCGGATATTTTTGTCTGATAATTACAGCTCCTAACATTTGTTTTCGTAGATCTGCTTTCCCCTTTTTCACAGTGACATTCACAAGATCTCCTACTGCAGCAGATGGGAGTCGCGAATGTCTTCCCTTGATACGTGTGACTTGAGCAATCCTTAGTATTTTGGCGCCTGTATTATCAGCACAGACTAAGGTAGCTGTTATTGGTAACGCCCTTGTAATATAAGGTTTAAATTCTTCTACTCCCTTTGCGGAGACTGCACGACTTTTAGATGCCACTTTTTATAACCTCCAAAGTCACAAACGATACAGTTTTTGAAATTAGTCTACACTCCGCAATCTTTACCTCGTCGCCTTCTTTTACATCAATACATGAAGGAAGAAATGCATGAATTTTCGACCTTCTTCTTTCATGCCTCTTGTATTTTCTAACCAGCCTGGTATATTCACGGGACACAACTATCATCTTCTGTGCTTTTGAGCTCACTATCATGCCTGTCAAAATTTTTCCCCTTATGGATAGTTTACCATGAAAGGGACATAAGTGATCACCACAACTTCTTTTTGGTTGCGAAACTGTTACTCCGATATTTTTGCTCAAACTTAATCCCATCACCTAAGCAAACGATCTGCCGGTCTACCTATTAATTGAGAGCCATTCATGAAACAAATCTCATCTTTAATTATCAGTCCTAATCGGTCTATTGATTTTTTGGGAATAATATATGACTTGGTTTTATCACTTAGTGAAATTGTATTTTTGGTTTCAAAAATGATTTTCCCATTAATCTTTTTTTGATTGTTAACTGGGCCGTACTCAAGTTGGGCATTGCGGCCTATTAACTCATGTCGTAATATGTTATCTCTAAGAATCATTTTGCTAAATCCCTCTCCTTTAATATAGATAGTATACGGGCAATATCCCTTCTTTTCCATTTCATATTTCCAGTTTCCTTCTTGAGAGTCCCTTTAGAATTCTCAATCTTCAGCTTCAACAGATCTGCTCTGATTTCTGATAGTTTTGATTCCAAATCATCATCGTTAAACTCTCTTAAAGTTTTCAATTTAAGCCTTGACATTAAGTCTCACCCTCGTTCACGGCTATTTCCTTAACTTGACTGTTAATAATATCTTTATCTTTTGTCTTCATCTCTGAATTGGATGTCACAGAATCGCTTTCAGTCTTGCTCTCACTTTCGGTTTGTATCTCGTCCTTTGGTTGAGATTTTGCGACTATATCAAAATCCTGATGATTCTCTTCTTTCGACGAAATTTTTAATTTTATACCTACTAGTCCCATTTTTGTTAATATGCTATTTGTGGTACTCTTTACCACTTCATCTGCAATTCTTCCACTCTTTGGGATGATTCCTGCTGAATGCTTTTCGAAATGAGCTCTTTCCCCTCTAAGCTTGCCAGAAATTGTAATTTCGACACCCATGGCTCCTGCATTCATAATTGTATTGATTGTCCACAGGGAAGCTCTTCTAAATGCGGTACCTCTTTCAATAAGCTGTGCAATTCTATTAGCCATTATATTGGGATTTAATTCAGGTTTTGTGACTTCGGTCACAGAGACCTGTGCATTTTCTAAGTTAAACTGTTGTTCCAATTTAGTGGTCAATTCTCTTATTCCACTTCCCTTTCTTCCAATAACGAGCCCGGGTCTTATAACAAAAAGCGTTATTTTGGTACCTATCGGAGTCTTTTGAACTTCGGCTCCACCGTAACCAGCTTCAGCTAAAGAAGATCTCAGAAATTCATTCAGTTCCATATTCCTAAAATTATTTTTCATCACGTTTTTTATTGCACTCAATATACTTTACCTTCTCTAGCTACGATCTCTACGTGTGTTAACGTGTCAACTTTAGGGCTTGACCTTCCCATAGCTCTCGGAATAAATCGTTTAAGTTTAGTTCCTTTATGGATTACACAAGATACTATTTCTAACCTATCTAGGTCCATGCCCTTATACTCTGCGTTTGATTCCAAGTTATCTAAAAGTCTCAGAAATTCTTCGGAGGCTTTCTTTGGGAATCTTCCGGAAAAAAAACCATCTCTTATATTCGATCTGTGGGCAACTTCGTTGTGGTATCTTCTATAAGGAATTGCAACTTTTTTTTCAATGGATTGATCTAAAACGTTCCTAGCTCTTTCCATAGATAGTCCCTTTATAGCTAGAGCGATTTCTCTAGCGTGTTTATGCGAAATGTCAGTTTCTCTTAACGACGCCCTAACGTGCTTATTTTTATCAAAATCAGAAAACGAGTAAGAATATGTTGGCAAATGTATCACTTTAATGGTACGTATAAACTTGATCTGGATGCTCCTACTCCAGGGGCACCGTGCTGAACTCTTTTGTTTGTAATAGCATATTCGCCCAAATAATGACCAATCATTTCAGGTTTTATGGTAATCGGGGCAAAGTCCTTTCCATTATGAACATTGATAGTGATGTCGACCATGTCCGGAAGAATTATCATGTCTCTAACGTGCGTGCGTAAAGCTTCATTAGGTGATCCATCCCTGATGCTTTTTATTCGCTCGCGTAATTTCCTTTTTTCATCATTCATATACTTTCCTACTCTCTTATCCAATGAACGCCTCTGCCTAGCATTTAACAAGGGGAGAAGGGCCTCTATTGATAAATTTTTTAATTGATCAACATTATAACCTCTAAATCTAAACTCACGAACCAACTAACAATATCAACTCCAGAATACTCCTTTTAAATTTAACTAGAAATGCCGACTTAGACCAACCCTAGTTTAGTTGCAAGTTGTCTCGCCTCATCATCCTTTGTAAATTTAACAATTGCTTTCTTGCCTCGAACCGTTCTAAAGATATTGACTTCCTTAACGTTACCTTCATACATCCTCTTTATTGCCTCTTTTACGTCCTTCTTGAATGCATTGTCTGAAACAATAAAAGTTAACTTATTTTCCTTCTCTATCAGATTGAATGTCTTTTCTGTGATGTATGGTCTGAGAATAACTGAATTAAAATTATCGTCTGCTATTTTACTCATAATTATTTCACCATGCTTTGTATTTTTGAATAAACTGTATTTATTTTATTCAAGGAATTAATTGCATTTTTTGTATAAACGGTCAATCTAACAGGTTTTGTTCCTGGCACTAGGTGCGTAATACTCAGGTAATTTATTGGCACAATATTCACTCCTGGTAAAGATTTTTTCAGTTTACATACTGCAGAATTTTCAGATACGACTATTAGACAGCTCAAAGCCGAATGCTTTTTTCTACCTCGCATTCGCGACTTGCCAGATGGTATTTTTTCTATGTCAGTTGACCTTTTGAGATCTTCTTCCAAACCTAATGAAAGTAGAGTTTTTCTTAACTCTGCAGTCTTTGAAATTTTTTCTAAATCATTCGAGATTACAATTGGGAATTCAATGATTTTTCCTACATTGTGACCACGTTTTTCAATTATGTCCTTATTAGCTGTAGCCGCAATTGCAGAACAGAAACCAAGCTGCTTTTCTTTTTTGTTTATTTTCTTGTAATTTTTTTTCCATGATACAGGAGGATGAGCTAATCTTCCACTTCGAACACCCGCAACGCCAGCAGCTTGACCCGCACGCTGAAACCCTTCACCCCTGGCCCTTGCAATTCTAGCCATTCCTAATCCAGTATTGCGGGATTCTGCACTGACGATTTCTCCAGCAGCAGGGTATCTTCCCTGCGGCTGGAATTTGGTTGATAACACGTTAACATACACTTTTTTTATGACCTCTGGCCGGTATGGAGTATTAAAAACAGATGGAAGTTCTAATGATTCAAGTTGTTTTCCACCTAGATCTTTGAGACTAACTTTCATTTTACAAATACCTCTAAAACTTTAGGTTCTGCTATCTTCTTACTAACAGGCCTGATTGGAAATCTCATTTTGACCAATCTTTTCGGAACTCCTGGAACTGAGCCTTTGACTATTATATAGTCATTTTTGATAGTGCCAAAGTGTTCAAATCCCCCACCTGGATTAATCTTAAAATCATTATCTTTTTCAGAATTTGAAATTATCAGTATTCTTTTGTTGTATTCAGTCCTCTGGTGAAATCCTCTTTGTCCCTGTCTTGGAACTGTATATGTGACTACTGCTGGAGAAATTGGCCCTAGAGTTCCAAGTGCCCTTACACTCTTTCTTGATTTATGTTGTTTTCTTTTAACTCCAAATCTAGTAATTGGTCCTTCAATACCTTTTCCTCTCGTTATAGCGGAAATGTCGATGAATTGTCCCTTTTCAAAAACGTCAGTTATGTTTACCTGCTTTCCAAAATTGCTTACAACATAATCAATTTTTGATTTTATATCTTTCCCCCCGATTGGCACTTCCCACACGTATGGCTTCTTTTGTGACATGGAGGCGCTAGATGGATTAGATGATACGATAGCAACTACGTGTTTAATTTTATCAATTTGTGCGTTAATATCTTCTAATTTGCCTTCCTTGTACTTGAAAGATGACTTCTTTGAGAGATATTTGTCATTATCTTTTGCAAAAGCGTCAAAGATTGCGTTTCTTCCATTTGAATTTTCTGCATATGCTCTTATTCCAATTATTTTCAAAGCTGGTGTAACTATTAAGGTGGATGAACTCATCAAATTCTTGCCGTAGTTTGGAGTTTTTTCTCTGTCATCAACTGATAATACATTTAAATTAGTAACTTTAAATCCCGCAAAACCTAATAAAGATGATTTCTCCAATTTAGGATCCGGCCACGTCCTAACCCTAGATTCGAGACTTCGTGCACGTACTCTTGGGTAGAATGCCATACTTCCACGTCTAGGCGCACTATATTTTCGATGACCCATGATTAATCCGTTTTTTGTAATCCCTTTAATAAATTAATAACTTCAAAACAGTGTATACAATCTGTGATAATCTATTTTCACAAAGTGTGTATAAATCTGTTCAAAAATTGGGTCAACTATGTAAATAATTATTAACTATTGACAATGTACCAATGATTGCTTCTTCCAATCTTACTGTTTGTGTCCCTTGTTTAGGGAACATGTTAAAAAAATAATCCTTCTCTGGAATCCTTTTGCTTTCACTCTCAAGTATTCTCCTTAAACCAAATTTTGGCCCCCCAAACACTATGAGCAGGTTCTTTGAAATTTTTGCTCTGCTCATAAAATCTGCTGCATGTTTTGCAAATTGTGCACCTTCGATAGAAGTCATCAATACTTGATATTTCGTATTTTCTATTAATGTTGATAGCGAGTCTGCAAATTGAACATCATAGCCCCAGTATCCATCAATCTCATCTTTCGAAATGTCTTCCGCAAATAAGGTTCCTTTAGTAGAAATTTTTACCAGGACTTTTTTGCCTATTTGGGTTCCGTTATATCTAATAGTTTCTCCAAGACCCACGTCTACATATAACGAATCATCTTTCTTTACAACAATCCCAAATCGTATTTCATTATCCGTGATATCCTTAATGTCAATCAGTGCCTTGTGATGAGGAGATTTTATGGGAGGTAAAATTCCAGTATGCTTTAGAATCCACATTTTGGGGTAGATTCTCTTTCTAAGGTAGGGCGGTGTATCAAGATATTCAAGTATTGTTTTCAATATTTTTTTGTCAATCTTTTCAGCTTTTACACTCCTATCATGATAGATAATAATACTATTAACACGGAAGATGGAGCAGGAACGCGAAATTTGAGAGATTTTGTAACTTTTGTCAAGAATTGTTTGAGACTCTATCAAACTACTATCAGGGATTGCAATGGCTAGGTTAGTCAAAGTAGTCTGTAGACAATTTATTCTGATAATAATTTTTCTACTGTTCTTGCCATTGTACCTGTTGAACCAAAAGTCGTTTCGCGAAGAACACCTTTTTTATCAATAAAAATCGTTGACGGAGTACCTCTCAATGAATATTCTTCGAAAGTCAGAGGACTGTAAGGTTTTGTCTCCAAATATGAAGTCACCTTGGAGATAATCTGTTCCTTGTCCTTTTCATGATACAAATCAAAATCATGGACATTCGCATTAACAAATTCCATAATTCTCTTGTTCTCTAATGGTAGCTTTTCTTTTACAAGCATATCCATTCCTACGGGAAAAGGAATATTATAAGATAACTTTCCTTCATTTAGTAACTTTTTTTGGAAAGTAAGAGTAGTAAGAGTTTCTCCTATGACTTCGCTATTCTTTAATAGTAATCTTAGATTCTCTATTGTATTCTTGTCAAAATCCTCGAATGCTGTAGCAAGTCCCAAAATCACTGCTCCATCTTTCCCATACTTTTCATACGTGTCTATTGCTTCAGGTATTCCGTAAATAAAACATCCTGGGCAGTTTACCTGGAAAACTTCTACAACTATTACTTTCCCCGTGTTCTCTTTCAGACTAATCGGACCACC
The DNA here is from genome assembly GCA_036557405.1 of Nitrososphaeraceae archaeon. Taxonomy (GTDB): domain Archaea; phylum Thermoproteota; class Nitrososphaeria; order Nitrososphaerales; family Nitrososphaeraceae; genus TA-21. The sequence goes on along the minus strand of DATBHO010000010.1, from coordinate 7,456 downwards.
TTGCACCCACTCGCTAACTTTTAATTCGGGAGCAGGTGAACCGGTTTTTACTGTCACAAAATTTACAATATTTCTTGATTATTTAAACCAATATTGCCTTAGTCCAAGTCTAATAATATAGACTATTGAGGAGACCTTTTGCTAGCATTTTCCTTTGATTTTGAGGCGTAGACTTCAATGTCATTATTTTCAACTCTTATCATTCTCTTTGTCTTACCATCTATTTGTGCCATCTTTATATGTCTAGTGCCAGTTTTCTCCTCACTAACCAAATATATTGATTCCAATGCAAGGCTACTTGCTTCATCCATATTAATTCCAGCATGATAGTTTTTTTCTAGGAATTCGTTTACCTGATCGCTTCCATTCCCAATTGCGACCGCATCGTATCCAATGTATGTTCCACTTGGGTCAGTTTGATATAGTGAAGAGCCATTTTTGTCAACTCCAGCAAGGATTAATGCAACACCATATGGCCTCACCCCAGCATACTGCGTGAATTGTTGTGCCATATCAGCTAAGTTTTTTGCAACACCTTCAACGTCCACGGGCTCATCGTATATTAGTCTATTACTTTGCGCAAAAAATCTTGCATGATCAACCTGTGTTCTTGCATCAGGAATATACCCAGCCGCTGCTACTCCAATGTGATCATCTATTTGAAATATTTTTTGGGTGACATCAGAAACTTGTAACTTCCTAGCTTTCTCTTCTACAGCTAATACGACACCATCTTTACTCTTAATTCCCACTGCTAGAGTTCCCCTTCTTACCGTTTCTATGGCATACTCTACTTGGTACAATCTACCATCTGGTGAAAACACCGTTATTGCTCTATCATAACCAGCTGCTGCGGGTAACAAATCAGCTCTAACTTGTTTGGTTTCTTTAATTTAAGTTTACCTTAGTAACTTCCTTTAAATCGTAGATCGATTAATAGAAAAGTAGAACCATCTTTGGAAGAAGAGATAACATTTCAAGGTCATAAGAATATACTTTCATTACACTCCAGAACAATAGAAATTACGAAGGATTCAAAATTAACCAAAAAAGGCGATTGTATTGTTGGAGTTTCGGCGAATAAGGCATGTGAGGATCTGGATCCTGCACTTAGGCAGAAATTAAGAACAAGTGACACTGTCGTAAAGATAGGGATTATTGTAGAGCCTTATGAATTTAATATTTCGGGATTTGGCAACAACCATTTAGAAGTTACGCACAAACATGATATAGTATTACGAAAATCAAATTACGTTGATTCTAGAACGTTAATTGTTTCTTGCAATAAATCAGCAATTGACATTCCAAGATATCTAATTAAGGCACTAAACGATCCTGAAGCAAAAGGATTATTGAGAGTCAAGCTAGAATAGACAACTGTTCTAGTACGTAATTAAAATTGTAAGATATCAGAGGACAAATCAATTCTTTGATATCTTATCATAAACATATGAATACTTTTTCAAGAGTTCATTTACTACTTCCGAAGGCAATTCAGGGGGCAGTACCTTCTTTCCGTCTTTAGCTGCCTGGTTAATTTTTTCTTTGAAGCCAACCTTGATTAGCCAGTCTCTAAGATATTGTTTATCATAGCTGACTTGTACCTCGCCGACCTTGTATGACTCTATGCTCCACATCCTAAATTCATCAGGGCCTAATGAATCAGCTAAAATAATTTCTTCTGTGATTGGATCCCTTCCAAACTCAAATTTTACATCTGCGATAATAAATCCTGCAATATTTGATTTCTCTGACATTTGGTTGTAGAGTTTTATTGACATATCTTTAACATAATGTAATTCATTTTTCGTCAGGATTTTATCTCCCAAAATCTGATTCTCAGAAATAGGTTGATCATGGATTTTTGACTTTGTTGTTGGATCAAATATTGGTTCCTCTAGTTTAGATGCAAGTTTCAAATTTGGCTCTAAATCTAAGATATCCGTGGCAGAAGAGTAGCGTTCATACAAACTTCCATATAAGTATCCTCTAACCACACACTCAAGAGGAATCATTTTGAGCTTCTTTACGACCATCTTGTCCTTAGCATCTAATCGAACCATGTGATTATTAGAATCCAAATAGTTAAACCAGAATTCGGCAAATTTGCAAAGAATTTCTCCCTTTCCTTTTATGTCCGTAATCATCGGTATATCATATGCTGAAACTCTATCTGTAAAATGAAAAAGTAAGTTCTTTGCGTCTAATTCATATACATCCTTTACTTTACCGCTGTGAATAAATTTCATCATTCATGATCTGGATAACAGCTATTTATCATATCATGTTTCATTCCTATTTCAATTCTTGCAAACCATATTCATTCCATTTTTTTGTTACTAAATTAAGTGTACTTTCATCAGCGAGTGCCTCCTCTTGGACAGGTCTTTCAAATCCTTCTTCTATTGTTTTTTTAGTAGCATCTATACCCATCTTTGATCCTAAATTTAAGAATGGGGATGCGGGGTCTAAAGTATCTGTCGGAGCGTTTTCAATTATCAACGTGTCTCTCTTTGGATCAGATCGGGTCGTTACAGCCCAAATCACATCATTAAAGTCATGCACATTGATATCCTCGTCAACGACGATCAATATCTTTGTAAGTGCCAACTGACCCAGCCCCCATAGTCCCATCATTACCTTTTTGGCCTGACCAGGATATCTTTTTCTGATCGAGACTATTGCAATACCCTGAAACCAACCTGCAGCAGGCATTGAAAAATCAACTACTTCAGGTTGGAAGAGCTTTACCATTGGTAGGAATGCTCTTTCAATGACTTTACCGATGTAAGCATCTTCTAGTATGGGTTTTCCAACAACTGTCGTTAGATAAATCGGATTTTTTCTCATCATTATGCCTGTGAGAGTAAATGTAGGATAAGGTTCAGGTGGAGTATAATATCCAGTATGGTCTCCAAATGGGCCCTCTATGTTTAAATCTGAAGGATCAACATAGCCTTCTAAAACAATTTCTGCAGACGCTGGAACTTCCACATCGATAGTTCTACATTTCACAAGATCTATGCCTTTCTTTCGTGTGATTCCTGCAAATAGAAATTTATCCAAACCTTCTGGAACAGGAGCCACTGCACTGAAAACAGTTGCAGGATCGGCGCCTATAATTATTGCAACCTCAGTTTTTTTCATATTCTCCTTATTCATCTGATAATGAAGTGCACCTCTCTTGTGTACTTGCCAATGCATTATCGCCTTTTTAGAACCTATGACCTGGAGCCTGTAAACACCCAAGTTTCGAATATCAGTCTCAGGATTTTTTGATACCGTAACTCCAAAAGTGATAAACCTCCCCGAATCTTTAGGAAACGATTTAATTATTGGTAAACTATCTAAAGTTGGATTAGATGTTTCAATTACTTCCATTACAGGACCCGAACTTATATTTTTTGGAGCATAATCAGAAATTTCCGAAAGCTTTGGAAGCATCTTAAATTTCTCTACTAGTCCGTGAGGTAGCCTTAACTTTGTTAGCGAGGTCATGCGTTCTCCGATTTCTTCAAAATTTTCTATGTCAAGAGCCATTTTAAGTCTTCTCAATGATCCGAATGCATTACCAAGCACAGGAATCTTGTATCCTTCTATATTCTCAAATAAGAGAGCAGGACCTTCATTCTTATACATAACCCTACGCAAGATTTCTGCAATTTCTAAATCAACTGAAACTTTTGCTCTTATTCTTTTCAATTGATGAGCTTCTTCAAGAGATTCTACATACTCTCTTAGGTTCTCGAAATACACGTTGATACTATTCCCATATGAGATATTAGTTTTGTTAATCTACAGTTAGTAAAATAAGGTTGATTGGTTTCTATATGTACAATTAACTTTACTTGTTTTAAATAAAGAATTCAATAGCATTGCAGTTTGAAAATAAACATATCGAGGATTAAGTACAGAATAAATTACAATCCCGTGAATTATAATAGCAGAACAGGTAAGTATGAGAGTGGAAATGAATCTTTTACGTTTTATAGTCAGGCGAAGGTAAATCTATGGAAGTGTGATAAGTGTACTATGAAATTCGGCACATTTAGGAGCTTAAGGGTACACAAATCCGAAGTCCATTCCTATTGAGTCATACTGATATCAAATAAAGTACAGTAAAATCAGATATTATTCAATTTGCTAAAATTCAATTAGTAATTTCGCTAGAAAAAAATTTTGCAAGTTGGTCTAGAATCCTTGCTGTAGCACCCCAAATAACTTCGTTTTTATAGGTAAATTTAGGCAAATGAGGATCCGAATATTGGCGTTGACCGTTCATGTCATTTTCTCTACTTTTAAGTAATGGTATGAGAGGCGCATCTAGGATTTTTTCAACTTCGTAATTTGTATTGGTGATTTTTGGAAAGCTGTCCAATAATGCTACGTAAGGGTAGATTATGTAACTTGAGGTTAACGTTCTTTCTGCGTCCATATGGCCAATAATCTGTTCTCTTTTGAGATTTATTCCAATCTCCTCACTCATTTCTCTCAACGCAGTTACTAACATCTCAACGTCTTTATCCATAAAAATACCACCTGGAAAAGAAATCTCTCCGGCATGATTTTTCACAAGTTTTGTCCTTTTTATCAAGATCACGTTCGGGTTTCCATTGATAAAATGGATCGGTATCATTACAGCAGCAAATTTGAATCGCTTTGAGCCAATCGGAAAAATTACTTTTCTGTGTAAAAATGGATAAATCAAATCTCTGATTAGCTTTTCATTGTACAAAAGAGGATCATTATATATTCACAGTTGCCTCAAGTATAAAATCTATCGTCAAAATTTTTAAAATTACTGTTTACTTGCAGATATTCCAGATTTTAAATTAAGGATTTAATTATGATAATTATTGTAGGATAATTATCATTTAAATGAGTATTTATAATTCAAATTATAATGATAGTGGATGGTTCAAGCACAAAAGCAGCAGGAAGTCCAACAGCAAGAAGACATTCTAGTAGGCGATTCATACCTTAACTTTATCAATTCTTTGAAGTCAGATTCAACAAAAGAGTGCTACACTAACGCGCTCAAAAGGTTCATGACGTTCTGCGAGATAAAGGACACTGACACGCTGGCGACACTAACGCCTTCAGAGCTTGAGTTTTACCTTAAGAGATATCTGGAGAATCAGAAGGAAACAGGCAGCTCGTATAATTCGATGAGTATGATAACAAGTCCATAGAAATCAAAGAAACCAGGCAATTGATGCAAGATATTGTCAAATACTATAAGGACACTGAGCCTGCGATTAACGTAGAGATAGGAACCAAATTGCAGATATTCCGTTTCAGGGATGCAATAGCCAAGGTAAAGAATATCAAAAACACCAAATTAGAACACAGACGTTTAGTTAAATGGATTAGGAAACTGGAAGAATATCAATTTGTCACTAAAATTAGTGGCGATATGTTTCAAGTATTAGACACTGGCAGGCCCTGGGAAGATCTACGAGTCACTCGCTGACTGATCAATATTATTAGAGTAGTAGAAAACCAAGAAATGAAATGACTAACGACGTGAATTATCTAGCTGATCCTGGTCTCTGCTTTGAAGAAAAATAATTTTTTCTAAGGGGGGTGTTCTGCGTGATGCTTTTTTCGAGCTCAATTTGGAAAATACCGCGAAAGAAGGCAAAGATTGGGAGATCTAGTTAAAAGTTAGACCAGGCGAACTAAGAAGTAAAATGATTAAAACCAAACGTATCTATGATCCAAAAGAAGATACAGACGGCACGAGAATTTTAATCACTAGAAAATGGCCCCCAGGTCAAGAGAAAGACAACTTTGATGAATGGATTAAGGACTTATCCCCAGAGGAGGACGCACTCAATAAATGGGAGGATAGTAAAAGGGCTGAGGAAGACTGGAAACGATACAGTGTGAAATTCTATCCTCAGATGAAAGAAACTAAAGCGGCTGACAGAATTGAAGAGCTGCGTCAACGTTCCAAGAAAGGCGAAACTATAACACTTCTATGTTACTGTGAGCCTGGAGAGCACTGTCACAGGTATATTCTAAAATCTATGATTGAGGGTTCGTCTACGGTCGCAGAAAGTGATTGAATCTAAAAAATGACACGCCTTGACCTTTCGAGGTCCACTATTATGACTCCGAGTTTGATGGCTTCTGCACTCATTATCGGCCTTATTATTTTACTGAGCAAATGAATCAGAGAACTATTACGCTCCTATTAGCTGCAACTGTTGTATTGAGCATTATCATCTTGATATGGAGAATATTGAAATGAACCCTTAAATGTAACAATAAGAGCTACTGCAACAATATATTGAAATGACTATTCGTGAGCTGTTTCTGAAAACACTATACGATTTGTCAGAACGGGAGCTGAGAGCTATTGATCGATACGATGTTGGCAAAGAATTGAACCTCCCAAAGGAAGAAACAGATGCGATTGTCGAAGAATTAAGCAGAAGAGGAAGAATAAGAAAGATGGCGGCATCAAGTAAGATAATGTTAAGTGTTAATGAAAAGAAAATTCTTGACAGCGAGTGGCGTCGAGCGGAATAACAGGTTTATTCTAACTATGGGCGAGGGATGGATTGTAGGCCACTCTCTTAAGGACTTTGGGACGAAAACTAGTCAGCTTACAAAAATGGCGTCATCTCTAGAAGCCGAAACGGCGTTTGATGAAAACTGGAATCAATCGGGAAAAACAGTTTTTGAAAAGAAATGATAAATCTTTATTTTCTTAAAAGCAGAAAATATAAGCCGCTAGCAGAGATCAAATCATTAAACAGAAGCACTGACGAACCAACTCAATCTGCTTGTTTGCTCCTGACTACAGTAATATGAGAACCTAATGAATGATTACAGTTACTACATATGTTATAGTATAAGTTCTGTGGATCATTATCTACTACTTCTTTATTCATTTTAAATCTAAACTCTTCACATCCACAAAAACATGATTTAGTCCTGGTAGTTTCTTTCTTAGTCTTGTTTACGTTAGAGTTTTTCGGCGCTAACACATTTTTCTTAGTCTTAGTTTTGTCCTTTGTTACGTTGGCCGTTACCATGCCGGGACTTACAGGCACATCATCAGATACACTCCGATGTTCGGCTTTTTGCTTATTACCGCAGTTATCACATACTAATCCTGTCTTTTCATCGAGTGGTCTAAATGGCTTCTTTGATTCTGAGCGGTATACATCGCGCTTTCCTTGGAACCACATATGACCCTTTTTGCATTTAGGACAAACCCCCCCTTGTTTCATAAAAGTTTCAAAGCTGGGAGCTGGTATTAAACATTGAATAGGAATTAGCCCAAAAGGACAAATTGACGAGGGCAATTTATACCTCCTAAACTTTTTAAGCTCTCCTGACAGAAGAGCTATCATACAGATGTTACAACACTTTGTTGATGCCGCTAAAGCACTGGACCTGGATATTGATCTTATAATGTTCGGTTCTTCTACTGCAAAGAAGA
>DATBHO010000009.1:0-152325 GCA_036557405.1 Nitrososphaeraceae archaeon | reverse complement strand
TTTTTTTCGGTGAATCTGTTAAATTGTTCAAAGGCCTGTTTTTCTAGTTTATACCTATCAATTGGTTCTCTAGGACTGTTTGATACAATTACAGTTAAGCAATCATGTGGAATACCGCTAAGGACGCCTTCTAAAAGCTTTAAACGTTCTCCTTTTATGGGAATTACTATTGACATTTCAGACTCTATTTTGGATATGATTTCATCATCTATAGAACGAATTACTTCAGATTCAGTTTTTGATTGTTTATTTTTGTGTCCAGAATCCAATTCGTACACACGTTGAACTCCATGTAAACTTACCGATCCAAATCTTTCTGTAAATCTTGGTACATCAAGCTTCATATCTTGATTCAGTTATGCCATATTTATTCGAAGTCTATATAAATCAATAATTTTTACCTAAAAACTAGAAAATACGGTATCAAGCATTCGAGCATCAAATCGTATTCCATGAAATACTTAGATATAAAAAGTAACAATCGTATTTTATTAGATTGCAAAATATGATCTTTATGATTTGCTGCTTGTAAATGGGGATTGCTGTTGCACAAATAATATCGACTGTCACGATCTCCAGGTCTTTAACGTTATCAAATTTTAACTTGCTCAGTGCATGAAATGAGAATCTTCTTAACGGATATTAAATTGTCCGTAGAAAATTAAAAAATTACAAAAATAATATCATAATTGGTTATTAGCATTCCTGTACCTTGATTTAGTAAAGTATATGATTAACTAAATTTTGGTTGTCTGAGCAAATTACTTTTTTCTATTAATAGAAAAAAGTAGCACCAGAAATTATGCTGAGACTTCAAATCTAAACTTCTATAAACAATGTGTCATTTTCTACCGAGACTTTGTGATTTTCCAACGGTTTTAATTTTTGAGGAAACGAAATCAAACTTCCTGTTTTGATATCCCATTTTGCTCCATGCCACGGACACGTTAATTCACTATTGTTTAATTCTCCCTCATGAAGCTCTGCTCCAGCATGAGTACAGATATTGTCCATTGCATAATAATTTCCATCTAATTTTGTTACTACGAGCTCCTTTCCACTAGCTGTTATATGCACCAACTTGCCTTCTTCAATATCTGAAGTTTTTCCCACAACTACCTTTACCATGAGCTTAAAAATAATTCTGTATTATTTTAACTTAATTTATGCTATTTGTCCAATATTTAGATATCTTAATATACAATATTTCAACCTTTAGTCATAATTAAGAATGAGGGCAGATGACAAAGATTGAATATTCTGATCAACTTGATTCAATTATTAATAAGAATCTGATCTGGATAGATATTCAAAAACCTACCAGGAAAAAATTAAAAATATTGGAAGGAAAATACCCATTTCACGAACTTAATATTGAGGATTCTCTCTCCAAAAAGCAAATACCCAAAATTGACAAATATCAGGATCATATTTTCGTAATCTTACACTTTCCAACTATGGATGAAGATTCGAGTATTCGTTCCACTCAGCTTGCAATATTTGCCGGTCCTAATTATCTTATTACGGTACAGCAAGGAGAACTCAAACCACTCATTGAAAGGTTTAATCTCTGCAAAGATAGTGAAAAAGAGAAGGAAATATTCATGGGATCTTCTTCTGGTTATCTCTTACATAGTATAATAGATCTTATGGTTGATGATTTATTACATGTCTTAATGAAACTTGAAGGAAACTTGGATGACATAGAAGATTTAGTGTTTGATGAGAAAGTTGCAATAGCAAGGGACATTTCATTATTGCGGAGAGAGATAACAACTCTTAGGCGAGTAGTTGTTCCTTTAAGCAGAATTATATTGGAACTCAGCAAAGAAATGCAAAGATTTTCTGAAGAAGATTTAACTGATTATTACGATGATGTTAGAGATCATACAGATAAGGTTCTTGAAGTTCTTGAAGAATCTAAAGAAACTATAGAAATTTTCAAGGACACTGATTTCATGTTAAGTACGGAAAAATCAAATAAAATATTGTCTCTTCTTACTATTCTATTTACTCTTTCCATTCCTGCTACAGTAATTGGTACTTATTATGGAATGAATATTAACCTCCCAGGTGGTATTATCACTGGCAGCCCCGATTTTCTTGGCCCATACACTTCATTCATAATATTACTAACAATTGCTATAGTTCCATCTTTAGTAATGGTTTGGTATTTTAAGAAATTAGGATGGTTCGGTTGGTATAATAAAAAAATTAAATTCTGACAAAAGACTTATTCTTAGGCACAACTAACCTTAATGTTCAATTAAAGACGTTAAGTCTATGTTGAAGAATGTTCGTAGAATACCCAGATATGATTCAACTGGAGGCGGAATTTCATCTTCACATGATACTTTCATTTTCCACGCATTTATCCAAATTATCATGGCGTATAGAATGTTGAGAAACCTCTTATACCGAGATGGTACAACCTCCAAACTTTCCAAATATTTGTCTCCTAACATCCACGCCGCCGTAAAATCAAGGCATTTTTGACCATAAACGACCTTGATTTGTTCTTCAATACTCTTTGCAAACTTGAATGGTGTGCTCGACACAAAAAAAGGAAAATCAACGTTATCTGGCATAATAAGACCTGGTGGAGACCATATCGAAATTATTTTACTGCCATATTTCAACTCTGAAGTAAATTTTTCTATCATCCTTTGTATGATTCTATCGTCATTTGACAAAAAGAGAAACACATTACCATCAGAGATATCTACTCTACGTAAATCGTTTATGATTACTTCAACGTTTTTTAATACCCGAGTCTTTTCTATCAACTCTCTTACAGCTGTTTTACTCTTTTCAACTCCTATAGCCTTCTGTACTTTATATTCTGTCGAGGCGATGTAAATCGCATCACTATTTCCACAACCAAGATCATAAAAAATATCGCTCTTATCAAGACATGCAAACTTGAACATTCTTCTTATCACATTATCTGGCACTTTGATATTATTTCCTTTAAGAACAGAATTGGGCAAAGTAGAGATGAATTCATTAATGTTCATTGTATATCGCTATATTCGGTAATACAATATCGAATTATCATATAAAAACGGAACTGAAACAAAACTTGTCTAAAATTAATAAGTTTCAATGAATCGGCCCTGAAAATGTTAATAACAGACGCCTAGTTTTTACCATCTGTGAACTGTGGTTATTGCGGTCATGTTTATGTGGCACATGAACTACAAAAGACTAAAGATAGAAGAAACTCTCTATTCAAAGTAGGAAAATGCCTAATAGCGGGATGTAACTGTATTAATTATGCTGACAATATTGAACAGATAGACGAAGAACTATTATGAATCCGCATCCTTCAGTTACTATAATTTCAATGAATTCTTGTATACTGATGCAATGTCTTAAGATTTAGTAAACCGAACATGTTAGAACAATAATTAGATATGAAAAATATCATAACTTTAAATTTAATATTGTCGCTATTATCCCTAGGTCTAATTTATGCGACTATGCTTATAGGTGTTTATATTTCTTCTTTAAACAAGGGTGTTTCATGTACAGGTTGGCCATTATGTCCAAACGGTTTCGCGATTCCTCCTGAGAAATTCTTCTATGAACACTTTCACAGACTAGTGGCCATAATAGCTGCTATCTTTACTAGTATATCCTTAGTTTTTGTTAGAAAAAGTCATTGGGGTTTAAATAAATTGATAGTGATAATTGTTACTTCATTGGTTATCGCTCAAATTGTTATGGGAATTTTTGTTGTATCTACCAAATTGAATCCTATACTAGTTGCAATTCATCTCTCAACAGCGGTAACAATTTTTTCTCTAATTTTTGTCCTACTTAGGCAATCATATATTGAAATTAAAAGAAAAACGTAGGGCCAAAACTAACAATGCTTTTTTATACTAATGATAAAGAGTGACTTGGCATCATTAAATTATAGTGAGACACGACATTGAAATTTATGTTCCTTGTGGGAAGAGCATTAATAGACGATAAAAATTTCTATTCATATATTGATTCTAGATTATTGTATTTACTAAATCAATTTGGTGCAAGGATTGATAATAGAAATTATGAAGCAATCAAGTTCGATATCATAAATAATAGAAAATTGTCAAAAGATGGGATTGAGGAATTGGTTATTCAAATTTGTAGAGTATTGATGCCAGCGGGATATGAAAAAATGATATTAAAATATTTTCTTCGTTCTATAGAATTTGCGGAAAAACATTTTTTGCATCCATACGAAGAAGCAAAAGCTATACTTGAGCTTCTTTCAGAAAATTTTAAGATAGGAATTATTGCCAACCAGGACAAAATAATATTGAATATCTTGGATAAATATGAATTATCTAGATACTTTAATTGTTGTATTTTCTCTTATGAAGAAAGTAGGGAACCGGATAAAGAAATTTTTAGATTGGTTCTAAATATGTTGAATATTAGATTGGGAGAATCTGTACTGATTGGAGACAGACTTGACACACACTTACAACTTGCAAACAGGTTGGGAATAATTACTATAAGGATTACTAACACTATTTTTAAGCTACAGGAGGTAACAAATCAAGATGAGATTCCAAATTTCACAATTAGTAATTTAAGGCAGCTTATCGATACCAGTCTAGAGATAAAACCAGACTAAAAAATATATCCACACCTATAGTCCGCTCAAAATTATTCTCTAATGCGATTGAGTACCTCATCCATTTCATGCTCACTTAATCTATGGCTTGAATCAAACATGGAATGAATTGCGCCTCCGCCGTCGCCAGTCCTTCTTGGCACTATGTGTACATGTAAATGTGGAATTACTTGTCCTGCGTCTTTACCATTGTGAATAGCTATTAATGTACTTTGTACACCTGCTCCTTTTTCAATTGACGGTAATATTTTGTGTACCAATTTAAATAGATTGGTGATTTGATCAGGTTCAACATCCTGCAACTTTGCATAGTGTTTTTTTGTAATAACCAAGGTGTGACCGTCTGTCAATGGAAAAGCATCAAGAAATGCAATTGCATTTTCGTTTTCGTCCACTGTCTTGGCATCAATTTTCTTTAGAGCGATTTTGCAGAATATGCAGCTATCAGTCGTTGATACATTCATAATAATTTACTACTTTATCAAATAATAAAATATTTCTAAAAATCTATTAGTATTCCCCGATAACGAAATTTATGACGAAATGCTGAAAAGTGATGTGATGTGCTTTGCTGCCACATATTTATTGATATTATTATTTATGGTAACCATTGAGGCTTCTTTATCAGTAACAAATCCTATTATTTGTGATTTGAAATTATGTTTTTTAAGATCTTCCAAAATTAGTGGTGCCAAATCTTCAGTTGAAATTATCAAATGACATCCATTTGTAGACGCTGTCGAGTTAGATACAAGAAATTCATCTGTAGCAAACCGAGCAAATTCCTCATATTGCATTGGAATCTCGTTTATTACTAAGTGGGTATTTGAAATTTTAGACAAATTAACCAATGCTGAAATCCCGTCCGAACCGACGGGATAAACGCTCACAATGTTTGCATTAGTATCAACATCCTTTCCAAAATCTGGACAATATTTTGAAATTATCTTGCCCAAGGAAAACCTGGGTTGCGTTAATGATTTTATTATTTCATTCTTGATGCTAATGTCAACCGATTCATGCTTACCAATAATGGAATTCATTTCACTGATCTGATTTATTGTATAAATGCTCAATGGGGTCAACGAACCAAATTTGTCAGTCAATATTAATACCATGCCGGGCTGAACGAGATCATATCTCACTGGCAATTCCTTGGTTGAGTGAGCATATGCTGTGGCTCCAAAAAAAAGTTTGCCTAATTTAAGGGAACTATAATCGTCAAGCAGCAGATTATATTTTGCTGCAAATTTATCGTTATTAGTTCTAATTTTGTCAAGAAGATTCTCATCTGGTGCGTCATATATCGGTAATATTCTAAAACCTGACGTGCATCCAAGTAATAGCAGATTCTCGAGGGCCCCTGCCAAGCCGATTGAGCTATTAACCACTGAATCTGGTTCCTCGTCAGGATCGATTAGTTTGCCAGAAGAAATATTGACGGCAGTATATCCTAATTTATTTCCTCTATGTGTATCAATGTAGTCAACGAGTCCAAATTGTGATTCGTACTGAGAGGTAGTGGTGAGCACCACCCTTCTTAACTGGTGTTTGGGAGATTTTTTACCAAAAAAATTATTTAGAAGATGTGATAGGCTCTGTTGATCTTCTGCTACATCATTATGAATTCTCATCAATGAAATAATTTTCTTGTTTTTCAAATCGTCTGAAATTGATTCGTTAACATTGTATATTCTGCGTGTTATATCGGGGTTTCTGCCACTATATTGAAATGAATCAAACCATGACAAGTTGGCCCATGAATTATGTTTTATCTTTTCAAAGGAATTTCCTAATGAAAAAAAATCAACTTCATTGGAACAATTTGATATCCATCCAATAGGATCGAAACCTAGTTTTTGATATTTGAATATGTTTTGCCAAAAATCATGAGCCAAAAGCTAAAACCTCCTCATATCACTCATATGTAACACTAATATTCAATCTTCCTAATGGTTAAGATTACTCAAGTATATTTAAGTTAGTTATCCTTATTAATTTAATTTGATAAAAATGATAATAATTATAAGCCTATTTTTCTCAAATTAAAAATAATGGAGATAAACCGTAGTAATCAGAAGGAAAAAGACAAATTCAACAATAGAAAGGATATTGCCAAAGTAGAATCAAAACATGCCCCTGAGATACTAAAATGGGGATTCAAGAAATTCGGTGATAGAATGGTACTTGCGTCCAGCTTTGGTGCCGAAGATGTTGTATTAATAGATATGATGTGCAAAATAAATAGGAATCTTACTAGAGTATTTACCTTGGATACTGGTAGACTAAACCAAGAGACTTATGATCTTATTGATAAAATAAGAAAAAAATATGAGATTAAAATTAATGTGTATTTCCCAGATGCAAGTGAAGTCGAAGAGATGGTCGCAAACAAAGGAATGAATTTAATGTATGAAAGCGTGGAAAACAGAAAACTATGCTGCAATATTAGAAAGATTGAACCATTGAAAAGAGCCCTAAAGCAGTCAGATTGCTGGATTACAGGACTTCGTCGTGAACAATCAGTAACTAGAAATAAGATTATGAAGATAGAGGTTGACACCTTAAACAACAATATTATTAAATTAAATCCATTAGCCGATTGGACTAATGACGAAGTTTGGGCGTATATCCATGAGAATAAAATTCCATATAACGCATTACACGATAGAGGGTACCCTAGCATTGGTTGTGAACCTTGTACAAGGGCAGTCAAGCAAGGCGAAGACCCCCGTTCAGGAAGGTGGTGGTGGGAAATTGATACTCAAAAAGAATGTGGTCTGCATTGGAAAGAAGGTAAATAATTTCTATTGGCAATAAATCTAATCTTACCACACGGTGGTAAATTAATTAATAAATTCATTGAAAAAAATTATGAGGATTTGGAGACTTTTGAAGTAACTTCTGATATTAGAAATGATGCGGAAAATATTGCAACAGGTGTCTTTAGTCCTCTAGAAGGTTTTATGGTAGAAGAGGATTTTTTGACAGTTCTGAAAGACGGAAGGTTGCGTAACAGTATTCCATGGACCATACCGATCGTTCTTGATAAAGAAAAGGAAATCGCGATGCAAATGAAGGATTTAAGAGATGTCGTTCTCTGTTCGGGAAATGAAAAATTTGGAATACTGCATGTAGAAGATATTTACAGATATGATAAAGAGAGAGTTGCAAATGCAGTTTACAGAACTACTGACATCAATCATCCTGCGGTAAACCGATTATTTCAGATGAAAGAATTCCTAGTCGGTGGAAGACTGGAAGTTTTTAGTATGAAAGGGAATGATGAAATGCAAAAGTATAGGTTGCATCCCTCAGAAACACGTTCTGAGATTACCAAGCGGGGGTGGAAAACGGTCGTAGGGTTTCAAACTAGAAATGTACCTCATGTTGCTCATGAAATGCTACAAAAAGCTGCTTTGAATATTTACGACGGATTATTCATTAACCCGCTAATTGGCAAAAAAAAGAGAGGAGATTTCGCTGATAGCCTCATAATCAATACCTATGAGTCGTTAATCATGAACTATTTTCCGAAAAATAGAGTATTGTTTTCTACTATTCATACAACTATGAGATATGCAGGCCCACGCGAAGCCATACATCACGCAATTATGAGGAAAAATTTTGGATGTACGCATTTCATTGTAGGCAGGGACCATGCAGGAGTAGGCAATTACTATCCGCCTTTTGCCGCCCAAGAAATATTTAATGAATACCCTGATTTGGATATAATACCAGTAACCTTTCCATCTTTTTATTTCTGCAAGAAATGCTTGTCATATGCTAATGAAAAAATATGTCCACATGGAGTAGAATCAAAGGAAGAACTAAGTGGAACGATGATTCGCAAAATGGTAAATTCTGGCAAGGTTCCAGAGAAACATTTGATGCGTCCAGAAATCTCAGATTTAATCCTCAAGTCAGAAAAACCATTTGTAGGTGATAAAACCTGATAGATCTACTGAAACTTGGACTATTTGCAGCAGCATTTTTAATAGTTTATCCTATGACTTCAGTTAATAGCCTAAGTAGTGTTCACGACATTGTGAAAACAAAGAATTCTGAACGATTTGCAGTAGATTATGATGCATCAAATAAAAACAGAAGAGAGCCATTAGTTTACAATTTCTCAAAACCCATACCGACCAACTGGCAGATGACAATCCAAAATAATTTATCCTATTCAAATATAGAAAATGCCAAAACTGTAGTAAAGCTTCAAGAACCCTCTCCAAGCGACAAATTTATAGAACTAGCAATGTTTAGCGAAAAGACCGGAAAATTCTGGGTTGCCATTAATACAAACGAATCAGGATATATTAGAGTGTACGAACAAGATAAAGACGGGTGGTCTAGGGACCAACCAATTTTTGTAGCTCATGCAAACAATCAGGGTTTAACCATAACTAATGGCAAGAGAATTATACTCGACAAGCTGTCATTGAATGATTTTATTGTTGGATCAGTTTCAATATATGGTAAAGATCAAGTAAATGACGCAAACAATACAAATGGTGGTACAATTTCATTCGATGTTCTATTTGGTAATCCTGCCGAATCTCCGTTATACTACATGCCACTAATAACGATCATCGCTACTGGAGCAATTTTACTGGTTCTGTTATTTAGAAAGAAACGTGATTAGATATTTTTTTCGTAATATTTGCATAACTTCGTCAATTGACAAACACTGCACTTTGGATTCTTCGGCAAACACACATTTTGACCAAAAGTAACAAAAGTTTCATTTACTTTAGTCCAATATTTTTTATCAATTGATTTCTGTAAGACAATTTCAGTCTCCCCAGGTTTGTTGGTATCTGCAATTCCAATTCTATTAGAAATTCTATGAACGTGAATATCTACTGGAATGGCTGGTGTTTTGAATCCA
Organism: Nitrososphaeraceae archaeon; assembly: GCA_036557405.1. Lineage (GTDB taxonomy): Archaea > Thermoproteota > Nitrososphaeria > Nitrososphaerales > Nitrososphaeraceae > TA-21. The sequence continues at coordinate 142,801 of DATBHO010000009.1, read as the reverse complement.
TATACAAGCACACAATTTGCAGTCTTTCTACCGACTCCTGGTAATGTAAGAAGATCATCTATATTGGATGGAACCTTGCCATCAAATTTTTCAACTATTATTCGTGATACCTCTCTAATATTGGTGGCCTTTACATTATAGAAGCCTATTTTTTGAATCACCTTTTTTAATTTTTTCAAATTTGCTTTAGACAACATATCAGCGTCCTTAAATTCAGAAAAGAGTTCCGCAATTACCTTGGTTGTAATCTCATCTCGGGTTCGTGCCGACAGAATGGTTCCTATTAGTATTTTAAAGGGGTCGCCGTCTTCTTGAATTTGTAAGTTTTTCAAGGCAGTGGGTCTAAGAAGATTGTTATTCTGAAGCGTCTTCTGCATTAGTGCTATTATCTTATCGAATTTCACCGCCATATCACTAGTAACTTGAATAGTTTATTCATTATGAATAACCCTACTAAATAGACTTTGTAGGCAAATATCTATCTAGTCTTTTCTTTTATTCTTGCTCTACCGGTTTTTCGTGGAGCGATATTTCCAACTTTTCTCCCAGGTGGAGTTGTTCTCCCTACTGATGATTGGCGACCTACATGCTGATGTCTCCCACCTCCGTGTGGATGATACACCGCGGCTTGCGCAATTCCTCTAACTTTGGGATAAAGTTTACCATGTGCAATCATGTATTTGGACCTGTTTCCTGCCTTTAGAAACGGTTTTTCTTTTCTTCCTCCACCAGAAACAACTCCTATCATTGCCTTGCATTTAGGATTTAAAGTTGTAAATTTCCCTGATGGTAATTTTATCGATACTCCTTGAGAGGTATGAGAAAATACTACTGCAGATGCCCCAGCTGACTTCACAAGCTTTCCACCATCACCTATATTCCTTTCCAGATTACAAATAAGTGTACCGTCAGGGATCGATTCCAACGCTAAAATGTTATTTGGTTTAAATTCGGCGTTATTTCCAATTTGGATTTTTTCACCAACTTCCATGCCGTCAGGAGCAGGAAAATAGCTCAACTGTTTATCAAATTGAATCTTAGCTAAAGGCGCATCCCTCCCTCGTTCGTGAATAATGTCCACTATGGAACCGATTTTTTGTTCAAATAATTGTAAATTCGGATATTTCGCAGGTGTAATTTTTCCAGTTTTAATGGACTGAAATTGTTTCCCTCCTCTTCCCCGTCTACGTACTAGAGTTCTTTTGCCCAAGACAGACCGATCAAATTATTAAATATCATCTTGATTTTAATCTTTTGGTAAATGCAGAATTCCGTGTTAAGTTTTAGTAAGTCCATTAGCTTAATTCTTCAATCTACTAATTTCTTGTTGGATCAACAGGATTGACATAGTAAGATATATTTTTAAAACCTAGTTGATATAAGATAAGCATACTTTATTCGGATTTCCGGCTTGAGAAAATTTGTTAAGAGTAACCCCGACAAAGGTATAAAGATAGGTACGATAGTACTTGATATCGTGAGTCAAAACACTCTCTCGCTGAAGGTTCTCGAAGCATATACTCGAGATGTAGGTCGTGGAGTGGCTAGAATCGATTATGATTCAATGGACTCTTTAACTGCATCTACAGGTGACGTTATAGAAATTCGTGGAAAAAGAAGGACTGTCGCAAAATGTCTACCACTTTATCCTTCTGATGAGGGCAAAGGAATAGTGAGAGTTGATGGTCTAGTACGAAACAATGCAGGTGTTGCCATTGGGGACACCGTGATTGTGAGAAAGATAAAAGCCGTTCCTGCAGAAAAGGTTATTGTTGCACCATTGGAGGCTATACCACCCATTGATGAACGTTACCTTGCAGATGCACTTGAGAGTGTACCGTTAATTAAAGGAGATAATGTCATGGTCCCTTATTTTGGTGGTAGACTTACGTTTCAGGTAATAGGAGTAACACCAGCATCAGATGCGGTATTGGTGACTCAGAAAACAATATTCCACATCGCAGAAAAAGGCGAAACACTAAGAGGTGTTCCTCAGGTAACTTACGAAGACATCGGGGGGTTAAAGGAAGAAATCCAAAAAGTTAGAGAAATGATAGAACTACCACTGAGACACCCTGAAATCTTTGAAAAATTAGGTATCGAAGCACCAAAAGGTGTATTACTTTATGGGCCTCCTGGAACAGGAAAGACCCTTCTTGCAAAGGCTGTTGCAAATGAAAGTAATGCTCATTTTATAAGTATTTCTGGACCCGAAATTATGAGTAAATTTTATGGCGAATCAGAAGCTCGGTTGAGAGAAATCTTCAAGGAAGCAAAAGAAAAGGCTCCTTCCATAATATTTATTGACGAAATAGATTCAATTGCTCCCAAAAGGGAGGAAGTTACTGGTGAGGTCGAAAGGAGAGTTGTCTCTCAATTATTGTCTCTCATGGATGGACTTGAGGCAAGAGGTAAGGTTATTGTAATTGCGGCTACAAATCGACCAAACGCTATAGACCCTGCCCTCAGAAGACCGGGGCGATTCGATAGAGAGATTGAAATCAAAGTTCCAGATAAGCGTGGAAGACTGGAAATATTACAAATTCATACAAGGAATATGCCGCTCGATACTGATGTAGAACAAGATAGAGTAGCTGCTGTAACTCACGGTTTTGTTGGAGCAGATCTTGAGTATCTTTGTAAAGAAGCTGCCATGAAATGTCTGAGAAGATTGCTACCTGAATTAAATTTGGAAGATGAAAAACTCTCTCCTGATGTCTTGAATAAACTCATAGTCACTAAAGCGGATTTTGAAAATGCAGTGAAAGAAGTTACGCCCTCTGCGATGAGAGAAGTATATTTGGAATCGCCAGATGTTCCTTGGTCTGCGATTGGTGGGCTAGAGGATATTAAACGTGAATTACAGGAAGCTGTAGAATGGCCTCTAAGATTTCCAGAACTTTATACCAAACTTGGACATGCTATGCCCAAGGGTTTATTGTTACACGGTCTGTCAGGGACTGGTAAGACATTGCTAGCCAAAGCTGTTGCCACAGAATCTGAAGCAAATTTCATTAGTGTAAGGGGACCAGAGTTGCTGAGCAAGTGGGTAGGAGAATCAGAACGAGGCATTAGGGAAATATTCAGAAGAGCGAGGCAGGCAGCTCCATGCGTGGTTTTTTTTGATGAAATAGACTCAATAGCCCCGGTTAGAGGAATGGGGGGAGACAGTATGGTTACAGAAAGAGTAGTGTCACAATTGCTTACCGAATTAGATGGTATCCAGTCACTTTCAGGAGTAGTAGTTCTGGCTGCAACTAACAGAGCTGATATTATTGATACTGCATTGTTACGACCTGGTAGATTTGACAAGATCTTGTTAGTACCATTACCCGATAAGGCGGCAAGACAAAAAATATTGGAGTTACACAGTAAAGATAAACCGCTTGGTTCGGATGTAGATTTGGGCAGAATTGCTGAAATGACAGATGGTTTCAGTGGTGCAGACACCAGCTCTGTCATTAACACAGCTGTATCATTGGTTCTACACGAATATCTAGCAAAATATCCTACACCTGAAGAAGCGGCAAGACATGCATCAGAAGCACATGTAATGATGAGGCATGTTGAAGAAGGTGTGAAAAAGATTAAAGCTCAGAGAGAAGGTAAACCTGGAGAGAAAGTTTCAGTGCAGTATTATAGATAAATTCCACTACTCTCATTTTCTTATGGATTCAACTGTGGCAATTGTGAGATCAGATAGAAAATAATCCTATTGATGGCTGCAAAGTTTTTCTCTAATGACCTCGTACGCTCTAGCGGCGTCATTCATACCCAATATCAAAATTATTTCATTTTGTGCGAAGAAGGCATTGTATAGCTGAATACGATTGTTCTGTAGCAGAGAGAAAACAACTGATAGCACTTCATATGTATTTTCTTTACCCGATTGGATGGTGATTGTAATTTTAGAAAGCCCATCTTTTATTTCTCCCGTGGCAACTTTGTTAGATGAGCTAAGCATACTTCTAATTTCCTCTATATCTTCAGCAAACAGTCGAATTTGCTTATTAGTCCTAAACATATTGTATCCGCTGCCCAATTCAAATATGTCATCTAAAATTTGATAAATGTCCTCGGTTTCGTTGAAGTCAATATCAATAATACTACCAGTTAGAGTCATTCTGACTCCGTCGAAGACAGAATGATGTTCATGGTCAATCTCATCCAGAGAATCTGCAAATCGTTTTATTGCTACTACGAGGGTATTAATGTTAACTTCGGACTTTGTCAGTTTTTCAACTTCTGGTCTAATCTTTTGTGCTAATGCTGTATAGTTAGCAATACCAGTGCTTAGTGCCTGAAAATATAACATATTAGTACCAATAATTTGCTTCACTGCATGAGGTACGGAAGATGTTTGAGAATACATATAGTATAAATATGTTATAAAAGTAATAAACCTTTCTTCAATATAGAAAAAACTACTATATGTACGAAGCATTACAAAATGTTAGAATTTGAATTCTGCTTATTTGAACGCAATACACGATCAAATTAACCCACATTGTCCTAATACAGTTGACATTGAGTCTTTTTAAGTAAATCAAATTACTGTCGGCATTGACAAAGCGTGAGTTTATTATAGATGACGGAAGGGAAAAAATCCAAGAGTTAGGATATCTTCACAAAAATGTTGCAGTTAAATATCTAATGAAGAGGAGAAGGTCACTATTAATGACAAAAAATCTAGAAAAAGTGGAATCCCTTTTTGCTAGTCTTCCTAGGAGAATAAGCATAATTGGAAAACAAATAACACATAACTATGAAGTAAATTGGGAAAGACAAGGAATAACCGAATTTGAAGGATCAAGGTTTGTATTTACTCTCAAGTCGCTAGATAATTAGACCAAATACGAAAACAATCATTTTTTATGGCTAAGTAATATGTTATCCTTTCAATTTCTTTTTATTACATCTTAGTGTCATGGAAACTAAATTCCGTCGACGAATTTAACGTTCTTTCATTAAGGACAAAAACGCTCTCTATGATTGCATTGACATTTACTTATATAAATCAAATTGAAAGTTTTCTACTTTCATCTTACCACTTTAATTTCAATATACGACCATATTGGTACCAGATTATGATTTTTCAATAATTAATTGAGCAGATCAAATTACTTAGAATAGTATTTATAATATACAAACAAACCGAATAAGTATTACTATACATTCTGGATTTGGTGAATAAGTCTGAAATATCCTATAAGAAATATTGTATTAGAAAAAATAAAAGAAGTAGGAAATTTGTCAGATATTGAATTATTGAACAATTTAGAAAAAGAGGGGGTACAAATTACAGAATCTGGTTTAAATAAGACGTTACTTGATTTGGAAATATTTGGGTTAGTGAGGGTCAATTGGTTAACAAAGGACAAAAAACGAATAGAATTAGTGAAGTGAGTGTTTATTTAGATCTAGTTTCCTGAATGAACCATATTTTGTACGATTCTCATATCCATCTTACTGATACTGCTTATGATAATATTTTGTCACAAATACTCATTACTTTGAGAGGAATGAGTATGAAAGCATGCTCAGTTACAGTAAACATTCCAACTTCATTAAAGGCAATAAGGCTTTTTGAAGAAAATAGTGTTCAAAGTATAGTTTATAATTTTATTGGTATCCACCCACAATTTGCAGACGAAGATATTTCAAAATTTGAAGAAATTATTAACTCAAATCTGCATATTATAAATGGGATTGGTGAAGTAGGACTAGACCCAACTTACTACAACCAAGAAAAAAATACTAAAGTTTTACAAGGTCAGGTATTCAATAAAATGTTATCTATTGCAGAAACACATCATATGCCAGTTTCGATACATTCTAGAAAATCACTAGATGAAATACTAAATGTGCTGTCAACATATAATTTGAAAAGAGTTTGCCTTCATTGGTTTGATGGAACTCCGCAGCAATTAGAGAAGTCTCTTGACATGGATCTGTATATTTCCTATGGGCCATCACTGGTATATTCAAAGAAAAAACAAGGTCTGCTGAAGTTAACAAATGAAAGGAGAGTATTAATCGAGACCGATGGACCAGTGTCATATCAATCATGCTTTAAGAATGTTATTACACTACCGACATCAGTACTGATGAGCATAATTAGGAGCATAGCAGATGTCCTTTGCTTATGCTCCAAGGAAGTGATAGATACGCTTGAAATAAATTCAATATCATTCTTTGATTAATATCTAATTATGGTTTCTTCATTAAGGAAGGTATAAAATATCCTTAATGAGTAGTGTCAAATATTGAATAGAGTAAGAAAACTATCGACAGAGCTCTTAAACCGGTATCCCGATAAATTTAATGTTGATTTCCAACATAACAAGAAAATAATAGATGAGATTGCACAAGTAAGATCTAAAGAATTGAGAAATCAGATAGCTGGTTATATAGCCTCATATATCAATAAGCAAACAAAAGAACAAAATAAGAAAATTGAGGAGATCGTTGACGATACTTCATGATTAGGTAAGCTATCGGAAGTTGATTACATTAAAGCTATTAGGCTCCATTAAGAAATATTGCGGTAAAGACAATATTATAATTAATGAAAAAGAAATAAAGTTATCTAATATATTTTCCGTGCTTAACCAAAATATTAGTAATTCTCAATTAATAGATAAGGAGAATCTCTTAATTTTGATAAATGGTGTTGATTTATCAGTATGTGGGACGGATCAAAAAATCAAATCTGGAGATATTGTGACTGTTGCGAATCTAATTCATGGAGGTTAAGTTAACTTTAGAATTAATTAAACTAAATTTGATATGAAAGAAAAGATTAAAAGTATTAGTAACACCCCATTGAATAAAATTGACTCTATCTTTATAGCAATTATTTGCACAGATACGCTTTGTATTAGTGATATAGGATTAACAATTGCGACATTCAGAAAAATGTTTCCAAACGTTAAGATTCAGGGCATTAATCCAAGTTATATTTTCGGTAAAAGGCATATCTTTGAAATTATAAAGATTATTTTGGAATCTAACAAGAGAAATATCCAAATTGCTAAAAGAATAGAGATTGAGCTTCTAATGAGATTAGTTTGTTGCAATCAGGTCGATAAGGCAATTAATATTGGCGGGATAAATAATAATAACTCTGGATGTTTCATCTTGCTTTCTGAGAGGAAAGATGCAATTATTGATTCGATAAAATATTTGCGTAAAATGTTTGTAAAAGACAATAGATCCGTCCTGAATGTGAGTAAGGATAAAATGATGAAAATATGTGAAAGATTGCGGTTCCCAGAGTGCGATTTTACCTCAAAGGAATTTTTGAATATTCTAACAGAAAAAGCGGCACTTGTTTCACAATAACTTGATATCTTTATTAGGATTACTTGATTGTAATCAAGTATTGAGAATAGGAAAACATGATACGGTAGATCAATCTCATCTGGCTTATGTGAAATCTCGTCTTATTCCAAATGATTGTGCCAATATGTTAAAATGCTAAATTCATCCTTTCGTTATTTATGAAATACAGAAGTAGGACAGAAATAGTGTCAATGATCCTAGAAGCAGCAAACGGTAGTGCTACAAAAACACGAATTATGTACAAAGCATTTCTTAGCTACGCTCAATTAAGAGAATATCTTTCTGTACTTATTGAAAATAATTTACTGGAATATTTAGATGGCACACAAAGCTACAAGACTACAGAGAAAGGACTGAATTTCTTGAAGATGCACAATGAGATTAGCGAGCTTCTACAAACCCCGATGAGAGAGTCAAGAATACAATAAAATAGAAAGTAAACCCGTCTCGTAGGATGGGACATAAAATCACTTCATCTGGTACCTTATTTAACAAAGTTTATAATTTAACATCAAATTTTTCCGATGATTCCACATCAGAGTGCTAGCGTTATTAGTTCCACTGAACCAGTTTCTCATAATATATAATATCATCTTTTCATGCAACTTATTTCATTGTAATGATATCTTCTCTTTCACGGAGCTAAATATTTGAGTAGATCTGAGAATTGAAACACCGGCTAGTCTATTTATTATTTGGATCAATATTATCCAATTGGGATTCTCCAAATTGACTTTCATTTCTAGATCACTAGTCACGGTAGATATGATTTCCATAGATCGCAATTTAGTATGCCTTTTTTCTATCATGACCATAAATGTTTCATTTTGGGCTATTCTTCCGCAAAGCTGTTTGACTGCGCTGTGAATCTCATTTATTTCTGCCTTGCAAATTTTTTCTAACGGTATTATTCTCAAAACATATCTGAATCTCCACGGTTCATTTCTAACCAATTCTTTGCTATCTTCCACAACTTGAATGGGATGAAGATTGGTATTTGCCAGAATAATCCCTGAAATAGGAGTAATCTCTATAGAGAATTCCTTGTCACCAAGGATATATAACAACTGGGATAATTCATCAAGTGCATCACTTTCTCTGTTCCTATAGGTTGTTACAAGCAAATTGCAATGCATGGCTATTGATGACTGATGAGTAGTAATAACTCTTCTGAAATGTATCTAGTCGCTAATATTCATTCTTTAGACTCGATATTTTCAATACGCAGGTCTAGAGTAGAATCGTCCATATCTTTTGAGAAAATCCAATGTTTTTAATATACGACAATAAATAGTAACACATAATGAGTCAAATCAATATAGTTGAGAATAAACCAGCTTTATTGATTGATGTTGTAGATAATGATAGAATAAACAGGGTCCTAGTAATCAGCGACTTGCATTTAGGTAATACCCATTGGTTGCAGAATACTGAGATTCCTTTCGATTGGTATCATATCATAAAAGAGATAGAAATTGAATTGACAGATATTGTATATTCAAATAAAGTAAACTCTATTGTTTTACTTGGCGACATAAAAAACAACTTCTACAAGATAGAAAAGGAAGATTGGACCCTTATACCTAATTTTCTAAATTCACTATCTGAAATCTGTAAGCTGTATTTGATTCCTGGAAATCATGATTCAAGGCTAGAATTAATTACTCCAGAAAATGTGGATCTAATTGGGATTAAGGGAATGGTTTTGGATGACATTCTCTTAACACATGGACATACCTTTCCATCAGAGCTCAGGTCTAATATTAACAAGATAATCATGGGACACATACATCCTACATTTTCCAGGGGGAATAGCATTTTGAATGGACAAAAAATCTGGATTTTCTTAAAAGTAAAGAAAGAATCAATATTTCCGAGTACAGATGGATCGTTAGATGTTGTGTTGATACCTTCATTTAGCAAATATGCTTATGGTAATGGTAAATTTAAAAATAGGAAAATAAGTTCACCTATTTTAAAAAAATTATTGAGAAAGGGAACAATAGATAAATGTTTGATTGCAGCACTGGATGGAACCATAATTGGAAATGAAAATACTCTAAGTGGTGTTTTTAACTTCTGATCTTAATTAAGATGATATTTAGATAGTGGATTTATTGATGGTTTATTTTTATTTCTCCACTCCAGACAATGTATGAAAGAAATTGCAGATTCTACTGTGGTAAGAACCGGAATTCCCATTTCAACAGCTTTTCTTCTGATTTGATACTCATCATCCAGCATACCGACGTACTTTTCAATAGTCGACGTTGAGGGAATATTTATAATGAAATCTATTTTCTTATCATAAAGAAGATCTGAAATATTTGGTTTTCGTACTGGTTCGCTTATTTTGTGGACTTCTTGCACATTTGTAGTGATATTGTTCTTAATAAATTCAGCCGTGTGTTCTGTTGCTAGAATCTTAAACTTCATTGCATTTATGAGTGAAATCAGTGAATGCATTTTTGCTTTGTTTTTTTGTCCTCCTATGGTAATTAATGCTGATCCTGAAAGAGGTAAATTATATCCTGCTGCCTCATAAGCTTTTGACAAAGCATCGTAAAAACTGTTCCCATGACAAGCAACTTCTCCCGTTGATTGCATTTCCACTCCTAACACTATATCAGAACCCTCTAATTGCATAAATGAAAACTGTGGTACTTTTATTCCAAAGCCGCTAATACTTAACCATGGTTCATTAAGGCCGTCTGGCAAATTACCGTTAATAATAGCTTTAGATGCCAATGAAATTAAATTAATTCCAACTATTTTTGAAACAAAAGGCGTAGTTCTTGATGCCCTAACATTTGCCTCTATTACATATACCTCCTCATCCTTGACCAGATATTGAATATTAAGCGGACCCTTTACCTTTAATTTTCGCGCTATCATGTTTGAGTAATCTACTATAGTATTCATGGTTTGTCTGTTTAACCTCCATGGCGGTATGCACATCATGGCATCTCCTGAATGAATACCTGCATTATCTATATGCTCAATTAATGCGCCTATGATAACATCATTTCCATTGCATACCGCATCGATTTCTACTTCAGCTGAATCTTGAAAGAATTTGCTAATTACAATTGGATATTTGGGGCTAACTTGCGCAGCCTCGTTTATATACCGCTCCAATTGTTCCTCGTTCCAAATTACTTTCATAGCTGCCCCACTTAAAACATATGATGGTCTTACTAGTACAGGGAATCCTACATTTTGAGAAAAAATTTTAGCTTCAATCATGCTTGTAAATTTATTCCAAGGGGGTTGCTTTATATTCAATGAATCAAGTAATTGACTGAATTTTTCTCTGTTTTCAGCCATATCTGTATGGACACTGTCAGTACCAATAATACGAACATTTAGTTGCCCTAATTTTGGGACAAGATTATTTGCCGTCTGTCCTCCAACACATGTAACTATGCCTTTTGGGTTTTCCTTTTCGTAAATATCTAAAATTCGCTCTAATGATAACTCTTCAAAATAAAGTCTATCAGATATATCGTAATCAGTAGACACTGTTTCAGGATTACAGTTAATAACTGATACAGATTTTATGCCATTATTTTTCAGGCCCCATACCATGTTGACAGTACCCCAGTCAAATTCTACACTGCTACCTATTCTATAAGGCCCCGCGCCAAGTACCATTACAGAATTTTTCTCTTTTCTAAATACGATATCATCCTTATCACCTCCATAAGTTAAGTAAAGATAATTTGTTTTTGCAGGCCATTCTGCGGCCAACGTATCAACTTGTTTTACCACTGGATTAATTCCTAATTTTTGTCTCATTTTCCTGACACTAATCTCCTTCAAGCCCAAAGCTCGTCCAATTTGTAGATCTGAAAATCCGTATTTCTTCGCCTCACGTATTAAATTCTCAGATATATCCGAAACATCAACCTCATGCAATTTATCATATAAATCCAGGATATTTTTGATTTTAAATAAGAACCATGAATCTATAGTTGAAAGTTTATTAATCCTCAATATGGGAATACCCAATCTCATTGCCTTGACAACATCAAATAAAATTTCATCACTTGGATACAACAGTTTTTGCTCAACTAATTCTAATTCTTCCTTTAAATTTTCGTCGTTTCCTACTATACCAATTTTGCCTGTATCAGTCATCCTGATTGCTTTTTGTAAAACTTCCTCGAATGATCTGCCAATTGCCATTACTTCTCCAACAGACTTCATACTGGTACCGATCCTTCTGTTTGCCAATTCAAATTTTCTGAAATCCCACCTAGGCATTTTCAGAACTACATAATCTAGTGAAGGTTCAAAGCAAGCTGTTGTAGCCTTAGTTATACTATTAATTAGTTCTGTTAGTGAGTAACCAAGACCCATTTTTGCAGCCATATATGCCAACGGATATCCAGTTGCCTTGCTCGCTAATGCTGATGATCTCGAAAGTCTGGCATTTATTTCGATTGCACAATAAGACTCACTTAACGGATCTAAACCAAATTGAATATTGCATTCTCCTATGATACCGCAATAATCAATTGCTCTAATGGCAGCGGAGCGTAATCTGTGATATTCTTCATTATTGATGGTCTGTGAAGGAGCGATTACAATATTGTCTCCTGTATGAACTCTCATTCCTAATACGTTTTCCATATTGCAAATTGCAACACTGTTACCAGTACAATCCCTCATCATCTCATATTCAATTTGTTTCCAAGTACCAATATATTTTTCAATTAGAACCTGATTTACCAGACTCAATGATAGTCCACGTTGTACAATTTCTTGGAGTTCGTACTCATTATGTGCGACTCCTCCTCCCTTTCCTCCCAAAGTATATGCAACTCTAATGATAACTGGATATCCTAATTGATTTGCAACATCTAGAGCTTCACTTAGATTATATGCCGGGGAACTTTCAAGTACTGGAACGTTACTCTTTATCATTGCGGTTTTAAATTGTTGCCTGTCTTCAGTAATCTTTATGCTATTTATGGGAGTTCCCAAGACTTGTATTTTATATTTGTCTATTGCACCTTCGTCATGTAAAGATACTCCACAGTTAAGCGCGGTTTGTCCTCCAAAAGCTAACATTATTGAATCAGGACTTTCTTTTTCAATTATTTGTTTTATATAATGCCCGTTAACTGGTAACAAATAGACTTTACTTGCAAATCTCGTATCTGTTTGGATCGTAGCTATATTTGGATTTACCAGTATTGTCTTGATTCCTTCTTCGGACAAGGCTTTGAGGCATTGCGAACCGGAGTAGTCAAATTGGCGGTCAGAATATCTGACATTCGCCCGCTTCCCCGATTTTTATTGCTCCGCTACCTAACACTATCGTTTTCTTTATTGTTTCATTCTTTGGAAAATTTTCCCACCTCCATTAAATTTATCAATTTCAATGGATTTGACCTTTGATCCATCATTTTCAATAAGATCTTTAAAACTTTCGAAAATGTGTATACAATCGTAAGGACCAGGAGATGCTTCAGGATGAAACTGCACTGCTATTATTGGCTTTGATTCATGTTTGATACCTTCGATAGTATTATCATCAGAATTAATGTACCATGTTTCAAATCCAGTTTTACCGAGGGTATTTGATTTTACTCCATATCCGTGATTTTGGGTAGTCATAAATGTTTGATTGGTGTTGACATTAGTACAACCTTTATTTTGACCTCTGTGTCCAAACTTGAGCTTATAGGTATCACCCCCAGCAGCCAGTGCTATAATCTGGTTACCCAAGCATATTCCTAATATAGGCAATGAAGAGCTAAATAATTTAACAACTGTCTCTATAGTACTGTGGCAGACTTTTGGATCGCCTGGGCCGTTACTTATTATAATACCTTTTGGTTTATGCGAAATAATCTCATTAAATGGAGTGTCCCATGGAACTCGAATAACCCTGTAACCCAGTAGCAAAATATTACGAATGATGCCGTATTTTGTACCGGTATCAATTAATACTATCGGCTTTAGGGAAGGGTCTCCATATTCAATAGTTTTTTCGACGGATACTTGAGACATGAAGTTGTATCCATCATATTTGGTACTCTTAATAGTATCTATTAAGTGCCTTGTGTTTATTTGATTTTTCGAGACTGAAAGTGCCCCTTTCATGACTCCCTTTATTCTGATTTTCTTTGTTAATTCACGTGTATCAATCCCACTAATTCCTGGTATTTTTTCATTGTACAACCATTGATCGAGAGTTTCATGACATTCTCTATGATTTGCTATGTTAGAGATCTCATGAACTACTAATCCTGATACTTGAATTCTGTCAGATTCGAAATATTTTGGTAATCCATGCGAATCCATTATTGATTTGCTTGGGACTCCATAGTTTCCAATGAGTGGATAAGTCATACACAATATCTGTCCTTTATACGAGGGGTCAGTTAAAGCCTCAGTGTAACCAACCATGCCTGTATTAAAAACAAATTCACCGCCAACTGTCTTTGGATAGCCAAAACCCACGCCACGAAAGGTTGAACCATCTTCTAAAATTATCATCGCATTAAGGCCGATATGATTACCTTTAATTGTAGGAATTTTGACCCTCATAAAGTTGTAAAATATCGAGATTTAAATTTTCCTAACATTAACAATTTGTTGTGCCTTCAGTATTCCATCTAAATAAATTAGAGATATCCTCGAAGAGGAGATTAATATCCTTGGTGAACTTGTATCGCTGTTTTATACTGCTTACTTTAACCAATCTATGGGAATGTCTTGATATAACCCATTGGGAAGTAGTCTTCTTATTGAAATAGGTAAAATTTTTGAATCTAGCTCAGCTACCGCGATTGATATTGTATCGTTAAATTTGCTTGAGGAATTTACTAAAGCGGGTGCACCAAGAGAAAGTTGTAATGATCTCGCTCCGATTATTCTGGCACGTTCAAATCGAGTTAATGTGGGGGGTCCAATCAATACTTCGCTGTCTTGAGGGGGTATCTCCCTGGGTTCAAAGTCCATCTCTGGATAGATTACTACTTCGTCTTTTGGTCTGCCACTTTCTGACTCTTGTATGGTTTCAGCTTTTTCAATTTTGCTTTTCCTACTTTTTTTAGCTTTTTCTTCAGGAGAGTTAATCTTTGCTTCTGCATCTTTTTTTGCTTTTGGCGGTTTTTTTCCCTTATTTTTTTCAGAGGTAGAACGTCTTAAAACCAAGAATAAAACCAAAAAAAATGAATATATAATTAAATGTTGCTAATAAATGAACAAATTAATAGTCACATGCAAATTAATTTAGGATAAGAAATGAACTGGAGCAACCCAAATTCAGTCTCAAGGATTCATGTTGTTTTCGAGGCTGCAGGGAGAGGTAAAATCGTGCTAGAACTTGTTCGTCATCTGTCTCCAATAACCTTTTCTAACATAATCAAGTCTATACCAATTTCTGGAAGACTGCATTTTCTAGAGAGGAATATAGGTTATGTTGAAACAGGATTGACATTAGGAGCAGAAAAACAGAAATCCATATTTAAGAGAGGGGAACTGGGATTCATGATATCTAACGGTTCAATTTGTGTCGTATTACAAAGCACTAAGGGGATCAACATGAATCACATAGGTCATTGTGTCGAAGATCCTCTTTTGTTAGATTCAATCGATTCGGGCGAAATCATCTTTATAAAGCCTGTTTCATGAAAGATAGACAGCAAGAGGTGTATATCACTAATATTGCCATCGTTAAAGTGTCATTTGTTTGAACCTAGTAAAAAAATCATCTGGACCATCGTCGGTAAGCATCATGAATACTGGATTGATTTAGAATTGGGGTACTGCTCATGTAATGATTACTACTTTCGAACGCTTTCAGGTCAGGGGATGTGTTATCACTTGATTTTTGCCAAAGAAAAAATGAATTCTAGTATTGAAACCGTTCGCTTTTCTGATCTGGAATATTTTGATTTTGTAAAATCAGTGGTTATTGATAATTTCATAATAATTCGAAATGAAATAGGGGATCTAGATTGATTAAATTACTTTTAAATTCTTGATTGATGATTTAGATTGAAGCAATATGATAGCATATTAATTATCGGTTCCGGAGGAAGAGAACATTCCCTAGGATGGAAGCTCTCAAATGATACGGGGAAAAAAATATATTTTGCACCTGGCAATGCAGGTACGGAAAATAATATAAAAATAGATTCCAATGATTTGTTGAAACTTTTTGAATTCGCAAAAGAGAAGAATTCTTTTACAATAGTGGGACCTGAAAATCCGCTTTCATTAGGAATCGTAGATTTATTTGAGGAAGGTCACTTGTCAATATTTGGTCCTACAAGAAGTGCTTCCAGATTAGAATCAAGTAAAGTGTTTGCAAAACTTTTCATGCGTAACATGGAAATTCCTACACCACCTTTTTCAGTTTTTTCAGATCCCGCCAGTGCAATAAAACATGTCCAATCATGCCAAGAAAATGTAGTCATCAAGGTTGATGGACTTGCCGCTGGTAAGGGGGTTTTTGTCTGCGGTGGCGTTAAAGCCGCAAGGGGTGCAATACAAAAAATCTTTATTGATGATGAATTTAGAAATTCAGGAAAGAGGGTTGTTGTTGAAGAGAGAATTTATGGAGAAGAGGCCTCTTTTATTGCGATTTGTGATGGAAAGACTATAATTCCGCTAGCATCAAGTCAGGATCATAAGAATATTTTCGACGGGGACAAAGGCCCAAATACTGGTGGAATGGGAAGCTATTCTCCAACACCTCTTATCTCTGATGATCTTGAAAACAAGATAATGGACAAAATAATGCGTCCAACAATAAAAGGATTAAATGATCTTGGGATTAAGTTCAAGGGATTTCTATACGCGGGTCTCATGATAGAACGTGGTTCGAATGAGCCATATGTCCTGGAATTTAATGTAAGGATGGGAGATCCCGAATGTCAGTCAATACTGTATAGAATGGAATCTAACTTTTTGAATTATTTGGAAGCAGCCATAGATGAAAAGCTAGATTCTATGCCCCCTATTAAATGGAATGACAAACATTCGGTCTGTATAATTATGGCTTCAAAAGGATATCCCGAAAAGTATCAAACTGGAAGAGTCATTCATGGATTAGAGTCGGAATTTGGTCCTAATACATATGTATTCCACTCAGGGACTAAAAAAAATTCAACGGGAGAAATAGTTACAAATAGTGGTAGAGTCCTGTCAGTTACCTCATTAGATAATACACTTGAGGGTGCTATGACTAAAGGATATTCAGTTGTATCTAAAATACACTGGGGCGAAAATGAAGAATACTATAGGCGAGACATTGCTTTAAAGGGCATAAAATATCCAGAAAACGAATAGTTAAGATTTCAAGCTACGAGTAAAATCTGTTATGGCATTTTATGTTCAAACTGAAAAGGGATAAAACATATGCCTTCCACTCTCAGTGATCAATAGATCTATTTTTTGATCATGGGAAAATATAGGGATGTGAGTTTTTATAAATTGAAAATCGAATGCCAGACCAATACATTTTGAAAATTTTTTATTAGACATGTATTTATCATAATAACCATAACCATAGCCAATCCTATAACCATAGTTATCAAATACAATTCCGGGAATAATCAAAATATCCATAACATCTACACTCAAACTTTTTAACTTTGGTTCTTTAATTCCAAATTTATTAATGTCGAACGAATCTTTATCAAAATCCTTTTGTTCCACAATATAATATCGAAGATTATTGCCTACAATACGCGGTAACAGTAAAGTTATCCCTAACTTCAGAACCTGCGTGATTATATGTGATGTTTCCACTTCTGAGCCAATGGGAAGATAAAGCCCAATAGATCTAGCTTTGATAAATTCGGGTTCCCTTATGAGGTTTTCTTGAATTAAAATACTTCTGCTGGAAATTTCAGATTGATTCAAAGAATTTCTCTGATGAAGAATCTCCTTTCTTAAAATTGATTTCCGTTCTTCATCGCTAAATTTCATTGTCCTAATTATTGTATTTTTTATTCACGATAGTTGCAGCTAGCACTGTATTTTTTAATAGCATTGTAACTGTCATAGGTCCTACTCCACCAGGAACAGGAGTTATGTAGGATGCTTTTTCTGAGACGGATTGAAAATCTACATCACCTTGGATTTTTCCATTCGTTCTGGATATGCCTACGTCAAAGATTATAGCACCATCTTTGACCATGTTGTTTTTGAGAGTAAATTTTTTGCGATCCCCTACAGCAGTAATTATACAATCAAAATTTCTTAATTTATCTTCCAAATTTCTTGATTTTGAATGAAAAAAAGTTACAGTGGCATCACGATTCATTAGTAAAATACCTAAAGGTTTTCCAACCAAGTTACTTCTGTTTATGATTGCGACATCCATGCCATTAACTTCAATGTTGTAAAAGTCTATTAATTCCAAAATGCCTAATGGAGTACATGGTATGAGCTTGGGAGTACCTTCAAAAAGTAGGCCTAAATTATAAGATGTTAAACCATCTACGTCTTTCTCGTAGTTTACCAGATTAGTGATAGATGTTTCAATATGATGAGGTAATGGAAGTTGGACAAGTATTCCATGAACACTACGATCTTTATTTAATTCATTAATAGTGCTCACCAGCTTCTCTTGCTCTATATTTTCTGGCAGCTTGAAATCTCGTGTTAATATTCCGACTTTACTCGCCGCGGTTTGTTTATTCTTAACGTATGTTGCCGATGCTTGATTATCTCCGACTAAGATAGTAGCTAAACAAGGTCGAATTCCTTTATTGATTAGGCCTGACACTTCATTTCTTATTGTCTGTTTTATTTGTTGAGAGACTAGGATTCCGTCTATTAATTTGCTCAAATAATTTAAAAATTAACGACGTCATTTTTTTGCTTTACTGTATTTTCAAATCCATTTTCAAATCCATTATTTATGATTATTATAAAGTAACGATTACCCTCCTACCTTCAACAACTAACTTATCTTCAGAAAAGAGCTTAATGCAATAAGGGTACAGAATATGCTCTTGTTCAAGTATCCTGTCTGATAGCGTCTCACAGGTATCACTATCCAGGACAGGTACATGTTTTTGTGCAATAATTGGACCAGAATCTAATCCTTCATCAACAAAATGAACAGTACATCCTGTTACTTTTACTCCATAATCAAATGCTTTTTTTTGGGAGTTCAGTCCAGGAAACGAAGGTAGAAGTGATGGGTGTATATTCATAATCCTCATTTTGTATTTTTTTACAAATTCTGGACTTAATAGACGCATATATCCAGCCAAACACACAAGTCCATTTTCTGGATTTACATCATATTTTTGTAATATGCTGACTATCTCCTTGTCGTAATCCCAGCCTTTTAACCCATCTGAAACTATCATTGTAGGTATTCCAAGGGCTGAAGCCTTTTTTAGGCCTTCTGCTTCTAGTTTGCTGGAGATTACTACTTTGGGACATACGTTAGTTACTTCGCCTTTTAGAAAATTCAAGATTGATTCCATATTGCTACCTCTGCCAGAAATCAAAATTCCAAGATTAATCAAATGTCCTATTCTGCATACTTGATATTCTTAAATGTAGTGAATTACTAAAAGAAACAGCAATGAAAAATAATTATCATTAATACTCAAATTGATACAATTAATTTTTTTGAATTATCAATATGTTACTATCAAACGACTCTAGTATAAAGCTGTAAAAAATCGGTCCACAGGAAGAAGTGTTGCGACAGCCAGTTTAATGATAAATATTCATTGGTATGCCGCTTAGGAACGAAAGAAAATTTGAAATTTATATCAAATGCAACGAGGGCCCTCATTTCGTTTGACTGTACCTAAATTTATCAAGTTTAATTAATTCATGATATGACCCAAATTGTGATGTATCAGCCGTATCTAACAAAGATTCAACTTCTTCGTCTTTACCATCAAAAACTCTTATGATGCCATAGACTGAATTTCTCTGTGCTGGAACTCTTCCTGCGGACGTTATTAGCGATCTAATTTCCTTTGGTTTCATAACTTGTCCAAACTCCGATCCTGCAGAGGTGGAAATGCTTTCATTTATTAGAGTGCCACCAAAGTCATTTACTCCGGCTCCAAGTAGAACTTGAGACATTTTCGCACCTTCCTTGACCCATGAGACTTGAATGTTATTAATATAGTTGTTGAGCATTATCCGTGAAACTGCATGCATCTTTATTACCTCGTAACCGGTTGGGCCCGGTGAAATGCCTTTAACAAGGTTATTATTATACATTGGAGCTTCTTTGTGAACAAAACTTAATGGCACAAATTCTGTAAAACCATTTGTCTGTTTTTGTATCGATCTTATCAACTCTAAATGTTTAGCCTTATTTTCAGCTGTTTCAACATGACCATACATCATAGTCGATGTGGTAGGAATATTCAGTGCATGAGCTGACTTAATCACATTAATCCAATCAGTTACAGAAATTCTGCCCGGGGAGATCAAATCCCTTAAATCCTGATCAAGAATCTCTGCAGCTGTTCCAGGTAAACTACCTATTCCTGCTTCTTTCAACAGACTCAAGTATTCTCTAATAGATAGTCCTGATCTATGGGAACCATACAAAATTTCTTCAGGGGAAAAAGCATGAATGTGTATATTTGGTAACTCTTTTTTTATTGCCTTACAAATATCAA
The DNA here is from genome assembly GCA_036557405.1 of Nitrososphaeraceae archaeon. GTDB lineage: Archaea > Thermoproteota > Nitrososphaeria > Nitrososphaerales > Nitrososphaeraceae > TA-21. The sequence continues at coordinate 122,825 of DATBHO010000009.1, read as the reverse complement.
CATACAAGAAACCATCCATCTTTGGAGGTAATCCTGCCTGTATACAAATTTCGGTTGCTCCTAATTTCCATGCCTCTTTTGCTCTTCTCACAACTTCTGATATTGGGAGGAAATAACTCTCCTCATTTCTAAAATCCCTGCTATACGCACAAAAACCACATCTTTTTATGCAGACATTAGTAAAATTGATATTTCTGTTGATAACGTAGGTTACTTTGTCACCAACACTTTTTTTCCTCAACAAATCAGCGACCATTGTAATCATGATAGTCTCGGTCCCTTTGGCATTAAACAATTCAATGGTCTGTTTTATAGAAATATTTTTGGAATCGAGTGATTGATTTAATATGTCTGAGACAACCGGATCAATTTCCTTTAACAAGGATTCAAACATCAATTTAATTCCTCCTTGACCAATCCGTTAATGTCAGATAGTGGACTGATATATTTCCAAAGATTCTCCGGAACGAAGTCTCTCTTGTGCAAAAGAAAATCTGGATAAATTGGAAGTCTTCCCCTAAACATATAACCTGCTTTTTCAGTAGCGTGTTTAACGTCTACAATATTCGGCCATGGTGACTCCGGATTTACGTGATCAATTGTTAATGGAGATATGCCACCCCAGTCATTAATTCCTGCATTGATAAATGTGGAATAGAGTTTAGGACTAAGATTAGGCGGAACTTGAATGTTCATATGCGGCATAATGATCCTTGCTAAAGATATGGTGAGCAAAAATAAATCATGTGACGTTGGCAAAAAGTTTCCCATTTTAGTATTATATTTGGGTACGTGGTTTTGCATAATTATCTCTTGAATATTTCCATATTTCTGGTTTATTTCCCTAATGACTATCAATGAGTCAATTATCTCCTCTAGGGTTTCGCCGATTCCTATAAGTAAGCCTGTTGTGATAGGGATTTTTAATCTTCCTGCGTTTTCAAGCACTCGAATTCTGGCTTTTGGATTTTTGCTGGGAGCAAATTCATGCGGCATATTTTTGCCAGAAAGCCTTTCACTTACCGTCTCTAACATACATCCAAGACTTACATTAGATTTCTTGAGCATCATTAGCTCATTATAATTCAAAGTACCAGCATTAGTATGCGGGAGCAGTCCAGTTTCTTCTAATATTAAATTACATATTTGTTCAATATACTCTGTCGTAGAAGAACAATCGTAATTTTTCAACCATTTCCTAAATTCTGGATATTTTTGTTCTGGCCTCTCTCCACTAACAATTAATGCCTCTGTACATTTTAGTTTTTTAGCCAATTTTGCTATGTGTAAAGCCTGATCCTTTTTGAGAATTGACAAATGAAAATCCGTTAATTCCTTTTTATATGTACAGTAAGAACAGGTATCTCTACAAAGATTAATCAAATTAATGAAAACCTTTCTAGAATACGTGATAGGGCCTTTTTTACAATTGTCCCTTAGGGTTTTCGCTAATATACCGAGCGATTTTTTGTCATATCTTTTTATTAGCTCAAAAATCTCTTCCTTTGTAACGGGAAGATTCTCTAGTCTCCTTGCAATTTCATTAGTAGATGACAGATCTATTCCATTTAGTTGAGTTTTCAATGTCCTGTTATTATTGATGGTTGTTATTATTAATAATTTGTTCCAATATTATTTTATTTGGTTTAACAAGTAGCTTCACTAGAGTTATCAAATCGCAAAAAAATTCCAATCCTAGCCACGTCTGGATTTTTCCAATCATCTCACGTTAGTTTTATAAGTGAAACGGATGCTGTTTTGTGTCTACATAATAAGTTCTTTCGCGCCATTTTACTACTTTATTTCTTTTTGGATCAAAAGCAGAAACCAAGAAACAAAGTGTTATCACAGTGCAACCCAATACAAATCCAAGACCATAGATGGATTTTTGTAAAAGCCCGAAATGAGATTGGATCACTGTGCAGGCAAGTAAGAGAAAAATTGTTACTAAATTGATAATTAACAAAAGTACAGCAAGTGGATATTCGCCGTAATAATATAAGGAAAATGGTAAAATTAGAAACGGTTCCATCAAAATGAAAAAAATAAACGCCGTAACCATAATTGCGGATCTCTTCTGTTGTTTATGTAATGGAATTATTATCCGACGCAAAGCATTCCATAATGAACGCGGATCTCGTGCCCATGATGCCTCTATGTAATTTTCACCTCTCAATAACTTTAATTTCATTTTTTGTTCTTTTACCCTGCGTCCTAGCGCTCCATCCTCAACTAACTCTTGACGAACCTTCTCATGTGTACCAATCTTTTCATAATTTTCTTTTGATATAAGATAAAAACTTCCGAAAAAATACCCGATCTTATTCTTCGGATTATTTACACGAAGTGGTGAATATCTTGAATGAAGAAACACCGATAATACTGGTAATGTGCATTTTGTAATTATGTCGTGGCAAATGAGCTTTGGCACAAGTGACAGTGCGTCAATCTCATCATGTATCATTGTATTAACAGCGGATGACAATGAATCCTTTTTATGTATGGTATCAGCATCAGTAAACAAAAGAATTTCCCCAGATGATTTTTGATATCCTTGAAAGCAAGCCCAATTCTTTCCAATCCAATCGTCCGGCATAGGGGGAGCCTTTACTGGTATCAATTGATGATTTTTTTCAGATATTCTTGAAATAATTGATAAAGTCTTGTCTGTTGATGAATCATCTATAGCGATTACTTCATAATTGTCGTAATCTTGCGATAGCAAGGACTGTAAACAATTTAATATGACGCCTTCCTCATTCCTTGCCGGTACTATAACACTAACTTTAGGTCTAGATTTTATTTTATATTTCGCAGACCAATCTAATTTTGGTGACATTGAAATTGACCACGTAACTAAAACAAGAAAATATATCCAACTAGCTAGGATACCAATATTGATTGCTAGTATGATACTAACTAGTGCTAGGATTAACAATTGGTACCGTTATTTTATTCGAAATATAGACTATACGTTTGTGGCTAAATTAATGATTACGATACCTATTGCATTAAGATGAGAGTTTTCAGAATAGATCAGAGATTTGAAGTTGTTGTTAAATTGCGCTATTACATATCATCAAAAATTGGGTCACACCCCTAAGATCTGCTTTAGTAACGCCCTATAGTCCACATTTTGCTTGGTACTGCCAGGGGCAGGTAATTCAAAAATTAATGGAATTGGACGATTGGCTCTAATATTTGTGAGTTGAGTTCGAATATCCTTCCCAATGTCTTCACTTATAAGAACAAGTCCTACATCGCTAACGTTATCCAAGCTGTTGATATGCTCAAGAGCTTCTGTCGCAGATTCTACTTTAATGCCTTCAACGCCGGCAAGTTGAAAGCTTGTTACAAAAATTCTACTCCCAACAGCCATTATTCTCAATTTGTCTTAAACACGTAATCCCTTGGTTCTTTTTAATCCTTTGTATAATAAATTTCCGCAAGCGGACATTCAAACCATTTTGACATTACAGATAAATCATGGCTTTTTATCACTTTCAACATTGACACATAACCAAGATTTAAGAATATTGTACGTATTACTTGATGGGATCGGTGATCTTCCAAATCCAGTCTTGAACGGTCAAACTCCGCTGGAGGCTGCCAGAACTCCCAATATTGATTCTCTTGCAAGAAAAGGGAAAATGGGTCAGGTGATTAGCGTGGGTAAGGGGATATCCCCTCAATCAGATATTGCGGTATTTAATATGCTCGGTTATGATTTTCAGGGGAAAAAATATGCTGGAAGGGGGATCGTAGAAATAATTGGCTGTGGCGTAGATTTCCGCGAAGGAGATCTAGCTTTAAGAGGTAATTTTGCAACTTTAGATAGTGATAGAATAATCGATAGGCGCGCAGGTCGCGATATTGTCAAGGAAGAAGCAGAAAGTATCTGTAAATTATTAATAGACCATCTGAAATTTGATGATCCAGATGTATCAGTTAAAATAACACCAACTATCTCTCACCGTGTTATTATTAAATTTAGACATAAAAGTAGATATCTCTCTGATAAAATTACTAATACCGATCCAGCATATGGTAAATTGAATGGAATAGGTATCGCCAAGACTGATGTCGAATCCATGTTTGTTCAAGAGTCTCAATCAGAGGACAATTCTGAATCTTCGATCTTGTCTGCAAAAATTGTTAATGAATTTACTCGTAAGTCAATTACTTTATTGAGAGAGCATCCAGTAAATCTTGATCGGATTTTAAACAATAAGAAACCAATGAATGTAATATTGTTGCGAGATGCTGGCAATAGCATTCCCTCTCTTCAACCCATTAATGATAAGTTTGGAATTACTACTTCCTGTCTGGTAGATATGCCTGTAGAAATCGGTATAGCTAAAATACTTGGAATGGAACTTTTTTGTTCGCAAAAAATTGATGATTATAAACAAAAAGCAAAAGAGGTTGGAGAAATTATTAATTCATATAATCTTGTTTATGTTCACATTAAAGGACCTGATGAATATGGACACGATGGCGATGCTTTAGGTAAAAAATCTAATATTGAATTAATAGATAAAAATTTCTTCGGTGAGTTTTTTAAATTGGTAACAACACAACCAATAGTGGTTATTTCAGGGGATCACTCCACTCCTTGTATTAGAAAGTCACATTCTGATGATCCAATTCCACTGTTGGTATCAGGGAACGGTATCACAAGTGATGGAAGTCAACGCTTTACAGAATCATGGGCAAACAAAGGATCGATAGGAACACTAAAAGGATCACAAGTAATTTCATTTATATTGAATATGATAAATAAACAATAGAACGGATAGAATTCTAGTTTTAATTAGATATTACTGTTGGGTTCCAGTCAAGATAACCTTGCATTGTTCGCATACTTTTTCATCAATATTTCTTTCAAGACTATGATGAGCATCACATATGATAAGCGAATAACGCATATAGTTGCAGAGTGCAATAAATTTCGATAACGTTTTTGCAGTGTATGCTCTATTAGTAGAGAGATCCGCACCTATTTCCTTTATCATAGTCATGATTTCGCTTAGTGACATAAGTTTTGATATAATTTCATTATCGCCACGCGTACCCCTTATGTAATTGCTTACTGCTGCCTGAGTAATCCCAAGCATCCTAGCTACCTCATCCTCCTTAAGTCCCTTTTCAACTACTAATTCCTTTGATAATATTGCTCTCACCGCTGGTATTAGTAGTTTGGATTCAATTTCTGATGGAAGTAGCATTAGGTGAGCCTAAATATGGCTTCTTAAATATATATAGTTTTTTTTGACCGATTGGAGGTTGAGATGAATTATCCTACATATTGCATTAATGATACTGCTTCAATTCGATTATTGAATCTTAATTTCGTATTCGATGATCTATAGACGTTATTGGAACTGAATGTAGCTATTTTAATCCCTTATTTTGGTGTAATGTGTGACCAATTAGTGTTTGGATTAAAAATTACATTTATTAATACTCATTATTATTATTGATTAGATCTTGCAAAAATTCGACGATCTAGATATGAAAATATTATCAGAACTATGTAAGAATGCTAATATTTCAGTACCCCGATTGAGTAAATTACTCTCTACAAATTCTTCAGTTTTGTACAGTAGAATCAAGCGACTGTACAAAAGAAATTTGATCCAGAAATCTACAATAATCGTGAATGAACCTCTTTTAGGAATAAATGTCAAGGCTGTAGTCGGGATTAATAGGGACCCAAAATTAAAGGGGGAAATTCATGCTGCATTGTTGAAAATACTTCAAGTAATATCTATATCTGAAGTCACCGGTAGGTTCGATATCTTGGTAACTATCAGTGCGACTACTCTCGAAGAACTTCACAATGTTGTTATAAAGCAAATTGGGAAAATCGAAGGGGTTCAAAATACCGAAACGTTTGTAGAGATGCAAAGGACAGAGAAGGAACGCATTTTTACTGCATAATAAAGCCAATCATGCATTGAGATTGACATAAAATCTGATGTTTAATAAAGATATCTTATATCTTTTCGCAGTAACACACTGAAAATATTTCCTAACCATCATAACATAATATATTACCGTTTCAGATTATCAATTGATATAATATCATATTCTATGGCACTGGTCGAGAATCAATAGTTGAAAAGATTATTTCTACTTAAGCATTTTATGTTTATATCCAGTTACAAAATTCAAGCGGAGTTATAGCTGAAGGTAATTTTGATGTTTGAATGTTATAAAAGATGTTTTCTCATAGTCCACATCCTATATAGCACATTTTCTATCGAACTAGCCACTGTTATCTATATCGATAGATTCAAATAATCCGATAAAGGATAAAATATACCTTTTTGTCCATTGTGCAACCCTTTTTCTCTATGATGCAACAAAAAATTACATCAATAGTTCAAGTATTAAGACTCGCAAAGAAAACTAGCAAAGATGACTACATGACACACCTCAGGTTAGTACTTTTAGGGATTGGTATCGTGGGTGGAATAGGTTTCATCATAAAATTGATTGCAGAATTTTTGACATTTTCCGGGAAACGATAGATGGTCCTGTACTTCATAAATTTCGAATAATATTAATCTCCAATGCCTAATAGAGCTTTACGTTATTTACATTGAAAAAAATCATTGGAACTCTTGGATCTCACTGTTCGCTTCAGGTTTTAAAAGGAGCAAAGGATGAAGGATTTGAGACTCTGCTGATAACGCAAAAAAAGAGGTATCACGTGTACAAAAGATTTGGCTTTATTGATCATATTATGTTAGTTGACAATTTTCGGGATATTTTGGAGCCAGATATTCAAAACAGATTGAACGAATTGGCTTGTATACTAATACCTCACGGAACTCTAATCTCCTCATTAAGTCCCGATGAAATTGAAAGTATTAATGTGCCTGTTTTTGGTAATAAACTTATATTAAGATGGGAAGCGGATAGAAATCTCAAGCAAAAACTAATGTTAGAATCAAAATTGCAAATACCCAAAACGATAAAATCTAAAAGAGAAATAAGTGATCTTTGCATTGTAAAGTTACATGGAGCTGCTGGTGGCAAAGGATATTTTCTTACTTCGGATCAGAAGGGTTTTGAAGAAGGATACAACAAACTCCGAAAAGATAAAATGGTTACTAATGAAAATCAGCTCTATATTCAGGAATATGTAAGGGGAGTTCCTGCTTTCCTTCATTTCTTTTATTCTCCGATATCCAGAGATATAGAATTTATGGGCGTAGACAGGAGGTACGAATCAGATATTGACGGTATTTCACGCATACCATCAAAACATCAATTTAATGTCCCGATAGAACCTACATACAACGTCGTAGGGAATATTCCTCTAGTTCTCAGAGAATCACTTCTTGAGGAGGTGTACGAAATGGGTGAGAATTTTGTACAAGCTTCTAAAAGACAAGTCCCTCCTGGAATTCCTGGACCTTTTTGTTTGGAAGGTGTATATACTAAGGATGCAAGGTTCATTACCTTTGAATTTTCTGCAAGAATTGTTGCGGGAACAAATCTCTATGTTTCTGGATCACAATATTCTGATTTCTTGTTCCAAAATGGAATGAGTATGGGCAGAAGAATTGCACTGGAAATAAAAAAAGCCATCAATATAAGAAAACTAGATGCGGTTCTAACTTAGTTTGCCGTATGACTCATGACGAAATTAGTCATGAAAAGTTATTTAGTAATTAGATCGACAGAATTAATCAGGCCATATATAGGGTTTTTCAAAAAGTGTTCCTCGGGCTTTTTATCTTTAATTTCCATCATTATTATTTTTTCATTAATAAGTGATACTTTTATAGGAACGTCTTCCCATTCTAAGACCCCATTAGTGTAAATATCGACGTCACAATTAAAACCTGAAGTATAATTACTTTTATTCTTAAACAAAATCCCTTGTTCGCTTTGGCCGTGAACGATTGGATGAGTTGAACTTGGCTTATAGACAATTGTGTGAAAGTGAATATTGTCTCCGTTGATATCGATCATTGTAAAATTGCTTTTGAAATAGGTCACATTATTATTCAATACATCCATCCTCCATTTTCCACCCAGAAGATATTTTGAAGAATGATTTGTGTTGATATCAATGGCTGAGGGTATAGTATTATTTGTCGTATCTTGTGAGAACAAAATAGTGTTTATTGTTCCTTCTGCATTGAAAGACGAATTTTTTGATTCATAAATTAAACCTAAAGAATTCGTAGCAGAAGTTTGACCATATATATATGAATTAAAAGTATTGTATTCGTTCACAATAAATAATTCAAAACAAATAACGAATGGAACAAAATTAATAATCGAAAATATAAAACAATATCGGATTAGTATCATTACTCAAAATTAGAAATTCAACATAACTTAAATTTTACTTCGGACAATTATTACGCCAACAAAAGATGTGGAACCTTCAGTAGAATTCATAAATAGTTTTTATTATGAATCTACCAACCAATAATATTAATATACTGTCCGAAAATCAGAATGATTAATGTTTCATGTTTCCGTGGACGATTCTGGCATAACAGTAGATAACAGAAATAAAAAGATAGCCCTTGATCCAAATAAACAACCTGATTCTAATTTTATATTTATTTCACATGCTCACACCGATCATTTATACCGACATGCTAAACCTAATGGTAATAAGATTATCACTTCAAAAATAACTCATAAAATTGCGATGCATCGCGGATACAGATATGGCGATCTTTATGAGGAACATGATTTCAGATTACTGGATTCAGGACATATTCTTGGTTCGAATGGACTCTTAGTAGACGATGAATTGTATTACACAGGTGATATTTCAATAAGAAAAAGAGCGTTTATGAATCCGGCGGTCATACCTAAGGCAAGAATTCTCATAATGGAATCTACTTTTGGTCATCCCGACTACATTTTTCCAAAATTTGAAACCACCATACACAAAACAAATTTAATAATTTCAGAAATGTATCATCAAGGTATACCAGTTATTTTGCTAGGATACACTCTAGGCAAGGCGCAAATTCTAACAAATGTTTTTAGACATTGGAAACCATTAATAATACACGATTCAATTCATGAGATGAACAAACTTTATTCAGAATTTGGGATCGGTATGGACGATTATGTTACTTACTCGGATGCAGAAAAAACCAACATGTTGTCATCTCACCGGCCGTGGTTACTCATAGCACCTCTGACCTCATCCAAAAATGGATTTCTAAAACATATGAAGAAAAAATACGGAGCACTATCTATCGGATTCAGTGGATGGGCTGTGAAGCCATATTACAAGTACGCATTGGGACTAGATTATTGCTTTGCCCTAAGCGACCATTGTGATTACGACGATTTAATTACAGTAGTTAGGAAATGCAATCCTGAGAAAATCTATACCTTTCACGGTTTTGCTGAACGTCTTGCAGAAAACCTACGGCTATTGGGTTATGATGCAACTTCACTTGTTCATAGTATGGGAAAAAGAAATAAAACTTGTAGTAAACTTGACAACTTCTTTCATTAAATCGATTTCTTGAATGTACTTAAATCATGATGCAAATCTCTAATTGATCCTTACTATCAACAGGCACAGATTATTTTTCCTGTTCTCTAAAGTAAGGAATCACTTTTTTACCAAACAATTCTATGTTTTTGAAATATCCGTCCCCCCAGAATCTAATTATAAAATGGTTTGTTCCTGCTTCAATGAATCGTTCTAACATTTCTATCACATCATCAGGCCTACCAACGCCTATTGCGCTTCTTGCCACATCATCCGGGATTTGCATGGCAGCCCTTTTCATTTGCTCCATTAATTCTGGTTTATTCATCGCGTATTCCGTAAAGTATCTTCGGAAATCAAATTCTGAATCTTGTTGGATATTATGTACCTTTAACAATTCTGGCTTGTATAAACTGACCTTGACTGCGTTTTTCATCTTGTTCCATGCTTCTTCACCATCATCAGTAAAATATACGTCGACATCATTTGCAAATTGATAATTGCTTATTTCTCTGCCGATTCTTTTTGCATGATCTTTAATAATGTCTGAATGGTGTTTAAACAAATCAGGAGTATATCCTATTGGTATCCAACCGTCTCCATAGATAGCGCATAACTCTAAAGTTTTTGGCGCTCCTGCCGCGATATACACTGGGGGTCTTGGTTTTCTAATACTTCTAGCCTGTAAGCATGCATTAATGAGTTTGTAGTATTCTCCATCATAATTTACCCGATTATCGGGATCTGAATCAAATAGAGCTTCTATAACTTCCAATTGCTCCCTAAATTTAGTTACAGGCTTTTTGAATTCTATTCCAAAATCCACAACATTTTGGGCTTCTCCTGCACCGATACCTAAAATTGCTCTACCGTTAGTTAGCCTATCCAATGTAATTGATGAAAGCGCAATAGTTGAAGGATGTCTTCTAATTGCGTCAGTCACACACGTGCCCAATTCAACATTCTTGGTGACTGCACCGATCGCTGCAAGTAATAACCAAGCATCATTTACAACTGCATTTTTCCATTGTGGTACGTTAGAATGATCCATTGACCATATTGAATCAAAATCAAGCCTATCCGCAATTTGACAAGCTGTCATTATTTGAATTTCATCCAGACCAAGTCTAGCGATATTTAATCCTTGGGTAAAGCCAAATTTAGTCCTCATTTTGTAATGAAATTATGCATATCATATAGATATATAAGGTTTGGATCATCCCAAGTACTTACTTATTCACCGATCTAACAGAATTTTCGCGACCTTTTGACACAACTATAAGTAGAATGTATATAAAATGGCGCTATATAGTAAAACAATGTGATTTTCAGTCGCTCTAAAAATTCAACACAAGGTAATAAAGAGTCAATATCAGTTAGACTGTTAGTTATAGGGAAGGTTCAAGGAGTATATTTTAGAGCTAATATGCAACAAGTTGCAAAGAAAAATTCTGTTGTTGGATGGGTAAGAAATTTGCCAGATGGAAACGTTGAAGCTCTGCTTGAAGGATATATTGAAAATGTTAACCATGTTGTGCAGTGGAGTAAGATTGGTCCTGAGAATGCAAAGGTCGACGATGTGAAAGTGGACCATAGACAATATACGGGAAAATATGGAGATTTTGTAATTCGATATGACGAGGTTTAAAAATGTGCTTAATCTCAATTTGGAATAAAAATTCATCATACATCGGAATCAATTTTCGATACTAATTACCTCCTTTAATGAAAATATGTGGAACATCTTCTGGCATAGAATCAGTTGCTTTTTGTTCGTGTAGAGATTGGTATAGACATCATATCTCACTAGATATTTCTATTTTGAGCACCTATCTGGCACATACACAAACTCCTTTATATCTGGAAGTCATGTTTTGCTTGGCATGTTTATCGCGAAAACTAAGACTGCATTAACGCAAACTTTTCTCATTGCTTACTTGACGGGCATACTCTGGTTGAGAAGAAATCCATTATCCTTAATTTTTTCAGCGATAAGTCCATTTTCCCTGTTATTTATTTTGTTTATCGTCAGTGATGGTAAATATTTGCCATTCTCTATCACGGGAAGTTTGGTTATGGCAATAGTTGGATATGGATTATCGTTGGGTCAAGATATCTCCTTTTACAAAAATGAATACAAAATTCAGGACATCTTCGTTGCTTCACCAGTTTCTCCAATTACTTACATGGTCGGATTGGCACTTTCTCAGATACTATTCGGATTACCGGCATTATTGGTATTGATCTCATTAGCTGCTTTGTTTCTCTCATCTTCAATTTACATACCATTATTACTTGCCACGACTTTCCTTTTGTGGGCTTCAATGTCATCTATGGGATTTTTTCTTTCATCTCATATGCTACACATGAGGAACGTTTCGCAGATAATATCATTTGTTAACGTAATTCTCTCAATCCTACCGCCAGTTTTTTACAGTATTGAGAGATTGCCTATCTTGTTTCAATATGTTTCATACTTGGTCCCGACTACGCATGCATCTCTAATAATACAGAGTACAATGGGTCTAGCGACGCCAAAAGAGTGGTCTATTGAATTCGGATTCTTGGTGCTGGGAATATATATGGTAGCTTTTGTGTTCTTAGCTAAAATAAAGGCTTTGTGGCGTGAAGGTTGATATTCCTAATAATATTAATTTCTCGTATTTGGGGTATTTCCAATGTTGAATATCATGATGATGCCACAATATTGTTACCAAGTTAATTCATGCGGATATTGTTAGTAAACACCAATTAATTTAGGAATAAATGCGGGAAGTTATAATTCATGTGTATACTATGGATGATGTCTATCTGAAATATTGTGTCTCTTTATTTTGTACCATCTGGAATGAAATATTATGATACAGTGAATCCATACAGCACTTTGATTTATTAGGTCCATGAAAATTAATGATGACGTGTAAATCGGAAAGACAAATAGTCGAAAATAACAAAAATACTTAAGAAGTATCGAGAAACGTTATTTAATATGAATATAGCTGTAATTTTCCAAAAGGATAAATCTAGTTAGAGTAAGTTTGATAAATTATGGCCACGGAAGAGCTATTCATCAGTGTAGTTATCATTTTGGTAGCTACACGAATACTTGGTGAGTTTTCCCAAAGATTTCGTATGCCTCCGCTAGTTGGGGAACTGGCCGCAGGAATAATAATTGGGCCTTATGTTTTAAAATTAGTAACTCCTAGTGCGAGTCTGAATGTAATCTCAGACTTGGCTGTTTTCTTTCTCATGCTATTAGCAGGATTGCAGATGGATCCTAGAGAAATAAGAAAAGCCGGACTCCGCGCAGGAATTTTGTCTGCCATAGCATTTTCAATTCCTTACGTATGTGGCTTCGGAGTAGCGTTCCTCTTTAACCTTGGTTTACTCCAATCTATGTTCGTTGGATTGTTATTATCAATAACAGCTGTCCCAGTTACCACTATTGTTCTGATGCAATTCGGGCTATTGGAAACAAGATTAGGCAATACTATAATTACTGCTGCTGTAATCAACGATATTTTTTCCCTTGTGCTATTATCAATTGTGTTATCCCTAAACGAAACCAGTGGTGTACCTGTGAATATAATGGAGCAGACGATAAATACTATAATTAAGGTTTCGCTATTTATCGGTGGAATATTTCTTGTGGATATATTATTTAGAAAAGCAAAGTTTTGGTTTCAACGGCGGGGTGCTTACTTTTTTGAAAAACTACAAACGAAAGAAGCAGCCTTTGGAATATTATTAATTTCTACCATCTTGGTATCCGTTATCGCCCAGGTAGTAATTGGCTTGCATTTTATAATAGGTACCTTTTTTTCAGGACTTATAGTATACAAAGAAATAATAAGGAAGGAAAATTTTGAGAGAGTTTACGGAATAATATCTGCAATAACATTCGGATTTTTTGCGCCTATATTTTTTGCCGTAATAGGAATCAATATCAATATGGATTCCATCGTCCATAATATTCCGTTATTCATAATTCTTGGAATTGTGGCCGTTGTCACCAAAGTAGGTGGAGGTTATATTGGTTCGAGGTTAATTAAGTTCTCAAAGGACGAAAGCTTAGCCATCGCTTTTATCATGAACGGAAGAGGAATGGTTGAACTAGTCATAGCAGCTATAGGGCTTTCATCCGGTGTTATTGATATTACTATATTCTCTATAACAGTAACAATTGGCTGGATTACAACAATCATGGCGCCGATATTATCAAGACCTTACGTAATGAAAATTAAATCTCAAACAACAACTTGACCGAGTCTATAATTTTGAATGTTACTTGCTGTCAGTATCGTCAGTCAAACCTATCCATCCATATCCTTTAACTTCCAATTCTTCGGATAGCTCCTTTCCTCCAGATTTTATGATCCGCCCCTTTGCCATCACGTGTACCTTATCAAGTTTTGATAAATACCTTAGAATTCTTGCATAGTGCGTTATAATCAATACTCCTGCGCCGCTTGATATTAGTATGTTTATGGCTTCTGCTACTGCTTGTATCGCATCAATATCCAATCCAGAATCCGGTTCATCAAGAATAGCAATTAGTGGTTTTAGTACAAGCATCTGCATTACTTCAGATCTTTTTTTCTCTCCTCCAGAGAAGCCTTCATTCAAATATCTGCTTAAAAAAGTTGTTTGAAGACCCACGTTATCTAGATTCTTTTTTAGGTACTCGTGAAATTCCTTCACAGTTAAAAATACCTCTCTGTTCTCCTGTTTACCGCTCAAACTTTTATTGAGTATATTATATGCATTCCTCAAAAAATGGCTATAGCCCACTCCTGGAATTTCTGTGGGATATTGAAATCCTAAGAATAGGCCCCTTTTAGCCCTTTCTTCGGTAGTTAATTCTAGTATGTTTTCTCCGTCGACAACAATACTTCCAGACGTAACAGAATACTTTGGATGACCCATTATTACATTTGCTAGAGTGCTTTTACCGGAGCCATTTGGACCCATGATAGCATGAACTTGGCCTCTGTCTATTTCAAAGCAAAGATCATTAAGTATTTCCTTACCATTAATGTTGGCAGACAGATTATGTATCTCTAAAAAAACCACAAATCCTATGTTTTCCAAACATAATATAAATATTGAGATACTTTCTTCAAAATTTAAATTATTCATCTTATATTTTATAGTAATTTGTCAAGGGGATTGTTCATAGGTAGGTTTCAACCATTCCACTTGGGGCATATTGCAGCAATTAAATTTGGCTTCTCAAAATTTGATGAGCTGATAATCGTTATTGGTAGTTCTCAGGCAAGTTATGAGCCTGAGAATCCATTTACAGCTGGAGAAAGATTATCTATGATAAAAGATTCGCTAAATGCTGATCCAAAAATAGATTGCAAGAAAACCTTGATAATTCCAATTCCTGATACAAATGTCCATTCAACATGGACTCATAGTGTTGATACACTGGTACCACAATATGATGCAGTACTTACAAATAATGCATTTACAGGTTACCTTTTCATTCAAAGAAACATTCCTGTCTTAGAACCAAAACTTCTAAATCGAAACGATCTTTCAGGAACAGAAATTAGAAGGCGAATGGTGAAAAATATTAAGTGGGACCATCTTGTTCCCGAACAAGCGCTAAACATTATAGAAAGAATTAATGGAATAGAACGTATGAAAAAAATATCGAATATCACACATAAACACGGAATCTAGCTCCTGAGCGTTTAATAGCTTTTTTAATTGGTTAAAATCAAATTTAGGAAAAAGAATGGTAATGGATATTGATATATAACTCAAAAACGAGAACAAAATAATTGAAGGTGCATTCTTTATCAAAGAGAGAAATACATGACATCACAAACCATATTATTAAAAATTGGCCAACAAACTCTATTGGTTCTATTAAGAATATGCAAGCCTACGTCATAGATGGGAATAAACGGCTTCTCGTGGCTAACAGCCTAATAGCGATACAGTTGGCACCTGATCTCATCATTCCACACCTTGCCCAACATGATTTATTGAATCGTTTTGCATCAGTACAGGTCGATATGAACGCAGTCAAATTTGTATGCAATGGTGCCAACATAATGAGACCTGGCATCACTGAATTTGGCACATTCAAGGAATCTGAAATAGTCTTAGTAAAAGATCAAATCCACAATAAAGAACTTGCCGTATGCCTGTCGCGAATAGATGATGTGAATGCAAGAGAAATGAAGAATGGAGTGGTTTTGAATAATATGCATCACGTAGGAGATACATACTGGGAAATGAAAAAAACTATTAGGATCTGACGATTTTGATCAATAAAAAGGAATGGTAACTTAAAAAATAATATTCAAAGTTAGAGGCCAATGGATTCTTCTTCAACTCCATTAGTTGTTATAGCAAGTATATCAATTCCATCACCACTTGCTGAGTCTCGTTGTATTGAAGATTTAATTGCTCTAATGGCAAGCTTCTTTGATGCATCTTCTGTCATATTTTTCTTATACTCAGAATCAATTAATCCTAACGCTAATTCCGCACCGGTACCTACTGCTGCATAATTGTCAGGGAGAAGTGAGCCTAACGGATCCAGAGTGTAAATTTCGGGCATAGTATGTACTCCACCAACAATTACCTGCGTCAGTAAAGGGAAAAACCTTCTTTCAAACATAATCACCGACATTAATTTGGCAACGGAATTGGTCGCCATCTCTCTCCTTGTTTCTAATTTTCTTATTTTTGCAAGTGCTCCTACCTGTCTTGTCAAAACTTGCATATCAGCAACCATTCCTGCACAAGCACTAGCAACTTGATCTGTTATTGGAAATATTTTCTTAGTATTTTTATTTACTACAAAGTTTCCATATGAAATACGCTTCTCAGCTGCAAGAATAATACCATCTTGATAAGTTAACCCTATAGCGGTAGCACCAGGCATAAATTGAAAGGCCATATGATTGGTTAGTAGTGAATGTAGTTAGATTTAGTCGTTTCGTCGCTTTATTTAACTACTCATCTTGCAATCAATCAAGCTGCTTTAGATAAAAATGTATCATGAATCCTAATTGCCTCTGAAACCAACCTGTTTTGCAATTCTAATGCTTCCTTTCCTTCAGGATGTCTTGATTCAGCTACAGCTTGTGCTACAATATTCATAATATGTCTTAAAAGGAACTCATCCCCCCTTGATGACTCAGCCTTATAAGTCGGATTTGCTTTGTTTACGAACACTACATTTTCACTTACGAAGCTATATCTAGAATCAGTCTCGTCTTCGTAAGGGATGATCTTGTATCCAATTTTTTTTAATGCAAAAGTTTTCTTAATGAGTGGTTTTCTTATCTGGGTTGTTACTGTTACATTTTCGTAATTTCTATTTTCTACGTCATGTTCACTGGATAGATAATTAGGCAAAGTCGTATCTGCTATTGTTACAGTTTGTTGATTACCTCCTTCCTCACTTACTGTATCTCTAGATTTTTTGAATTCATTTCTAGTAATGTCTTTGTATTCGTCTTCTATTGATTTATCGAACAAGTTGTCTTCTGCAGGTAGAGAAGATGGTTTATTGCTAGGTTTTGAAACTATTTTCTTGGTTTCTACTATTTCGTATCCTTCTATCTCTTCATATGGCTCTAGGGTTTCAATTACCGCCTGACCTAGAACTTTGTCAATTTGTTTGTAAATCTTTGATTCCTCTCGGGTGACTAGGACATCTTCATAGAGACTTAGGCTGGGGATGACTGTATCAATTATGAATTTTTTTAAAATGCTTGAAAATCGCTCATATTCTTTATCCTCTATTATAGCAGATTTATCAGCAAACCTAGATGTCAATGAATCACATCTTACAAATCCAGTCACCTTGGGAATCTTGTTATCAAAACCGAATAAAGTCCTCATAACTATATGACCACCTACCATAACTGCAATACCCTTCTCATCTTCAGTTAGAGGTCTACGGGCTACAGTAATTTCACCAACAATGTTACCGTTATCGAGGCTTAATGGTATTTTGTGTCCCTGTATCTCAGGTACCATTATCATCTCAGCATTAGAATAGTTCCATTCTTTAAAATTGGTTGACTTTTTGATATATACCTCAAAAAGGGGATGTCTGAGCACTGCCAATTTTCTAATTTCCTTTATTAAACGTAATTCGTCTACAAGTGACTTTGCATCACTAACTATTATCTCAGTTCCATTTCGGGATAAACTGGGCTCCCTAGTCTCGTGTAAGTCAGATTTACCAGTAAACAGTGCATCAAGTGATTTTGAATCTATCAAAAATGATTTGTGGTAGTTATCCTTTCGGGTTCTAATTTTCATCTTTTCGAATGAAGTAAGAAATGAGAGTCTACCAGTACCATATCTACCTGTCCTAACCCTTCTTAATTTAGGTGAAATAGAATCAACTTTCTTATGGGGAGAGCCAAGTAACAAGAACTTTTGAATCTCAATTTCATCCATCCCTGCATTATCCTCTATCGATACGGAATAATCATTAAGTATGGTTACCAAAACTTTTGTTGCGTCTTCGTCAAAGGCATTTTCAATCAATTCCTTTATGACGTCAGCGGGGGAAACCCATGTCTTTGTAGCAAATTCTCTAAAGAAGGAGGGATGCACCTTTAAAGCAATTGTCATGATTAGTATGTTTTAATCTCTCACCTTTATCTATTACTAGTAAGCGCTTAGCTCTTTTCTCATAGAACTCGTTCATAAAGAACTAAATACAAATTATCGAATAACAATTAATTTACTTAAAAATAATTTCATGATCCCGGAATAAGCCATTCTATTAGTTATGTAAAATATTTCCAGATGGTAAAAATTCAACGATGCCAAGTATCAAATGAGGTTTTGATGGAGTGGGCGTGGTTGTTAACCATATCATGATTGCAGGTATGGCCGCACATGCAATTATAGTCAGAATAATAAGCCAGACCGCGGTCATTTTTTCAGCCATAGAATACGGATTTATGAGTAGATATATAAATTTTCAAACTGATTCACTTGCTTAAATAGGATTATAAGTCACCACATAGGCTTCACATTATTGCTGAATGAAATTATTAGAATATCAGGGTAAAGAATTATTTACCGAGTATGATATTGCTATTCCAAAATCCTATCTTGCCAAAAATCAATCAGAGGTAAGTCAGATTGCAGACAAACTCAAATTCCCAATTGTCCTTAAATCACAGTTAACTGTTGGCGGTAGAGGTAAGGCTGGCGCTATATTGAAATGCACGAAAAAGGAAGAACTTGAAGCAGAGTTTACTAAGCTAATAAATAAAGAGGTAAAAGGCGAACGACCAAAAGCAATCTTAATTGAAGAGGCTGTGGATATAGTTAAGGAACTCTATCTTTCGCTGTTCCTCAATAGAGGAAAAAGGACTTATTCGTTAATATCATCTGCAGAGGGAGGAGTGGATATTGAAAGTGTACAAAATAAAGTAATCCAGGATATATCTATTACAGGGTTAACACAAGCAGTGGCAGAAAGCATCGCAAAAAATTTAAGGTTAGAAGAATTAACTGCTAAATCGTTTTCAAATGTAGTCATAAAGCTCGCAAGACTCGTTAGAGAAAAGGAGGCTGAAATGGCAGAAATAAATCCTCTTGCCATTCTGAGTGACGGGACATGTCTAGCCCTGGATGCAAAAATTATCATTGATGATAATTCAATATTCAGACATCCTGAGTTAAGAAAATATATCCAAATTTCTGAATTGCAGGAACAAGCAGAGAAGAGCGGTTTTTCATTCGTTGAGTTGGATGGAAATATAGCAATAATAGGCAATGGTGCAGGGCTTGTGATGTCAACACTTGACATCGTTCACGATGCCGGCGGAAAGCCGGGCGCCTTTTTGGATTTTGGTGGAAGGGCTACTACTGAAACAATTTACAAAGCTTTACAGGTCATAAGCAAATTATCAAAAGTAAAGGCGATTTTGGTAAATTTGTTTGGTGGTATTGTTAGGACTGATTTGGTAGCTCAAGCTATCCTTGACGCATATAAAGATGGCATGATTAGTGTACCCATTTACGCCAGAATTTCAGGTGCGGAATCAGATAAATCTAAACAAATGCTTTCTAATAGTAATGCGAAACTATACGATACAGTAGAAGAAGCTATTTCAGGATTAGTTCAATATATAGAGTCGATGAAATAGATGTCCAAAAAATTTGATATCTTTGATATTTTGGTAGGTAAACCAGAAGATCCTGACTATTGTAATAAACCCGTCCTAATTCAAGGAATAACAGGAAATTTTGGTTCCGTTCACACTAGATTGATGAGAGAATATGGAACAAATATCGTGGCTGGCGTAACTCCCAATAAGGGCGGCCAGTCATTTGAAGGCATACCTGTCTTTAATTCCGTTGAGGATGCAAGCAAGAGTTTTAATGTACAGATATCTGGGATATTTGTCCCGGCTCAATTCTTTCTATCAGCAATAAAAGATGCAGTAAATAACGGAATCAAATTACTTGTAGCAATTCCAGAACACGTTCCAGTACGTGATGCAATGGAGGCTTTAGAGTATGCGCATACAAATGATGCAAGAATAATAGGTCCTAATACTCCTGGTGTTATTGTTCCATCAGTAAGTAAAATCGGTATCATGCCGTCCCAACCATTTAAGAAGGGTAAAACTGCTGTTTTCTCTAGGAGTGGAACACTAATGTATGAGGTTTCGTTTCATTTATCAAACGCAGGAACAGGACAAAGCATAGCATTAGGAATAGGAGGCGATCCAATTAACGGCACTAATTTGATAGAAGCCTTTGATCTGATAAGTCATCGAGATGAGGTAGACTCGGTTGTGATAGTTGGCGAAATAGGAGGAGATGCCGAAGAATCACTTGTTGAATATATCGAAAAAACCCATTTTAATAAACCTGTCATAGCATACATTGCAGGACGATCTGCACCAAAGGAAAAGAGAATGGGGCATGCGGGCGCAATTATTTACGGAAATTATGGGTCGGCAGAGTCAAAAATATCAAGTTTCTCAAGAGTGAATATTCCCGTGGCAAAAAGACCCGCTGAAATTCCGGGTATACTAGACAAATTGATGAAATGAATGATTATCAAAGAGATATTCCATACTGGTTCACTATGTTTTCCTTACTTCTTTTGAAGTGATCACTGTACAAGTAACAATTATAAAATTAAATTTAATCGCCTACCATAGGATAAACAAGAATTTATGATTTGGAATTACTGGGACAATTTCAGCTCTACCCAACATTTGGACTATCGAGGTGCCAAGAATACTAATATGATGCCTACCCTTCCTATTAAAATATTACAACGTGAGTATTAAATGGAACTCGACGATTTGGCAGAGTGCTTGATTAACCTAAAGAATGAATATCTTCATGAATTTCATTCATACAACCACATTAGGGAATTTATCCCCGTTGCAAATAAACAAAGCTTATTTGACAAGATACTATTGGAAAAACTACATACTTTCTTTAACAATAACAAAATATATTATAAACAACAGGGTCTAACACTTTCTAATATCCCGTGCATATCCTATGAAGGGGATGTAAATCAATTTTGGTTGAGTTCTAAAAAATATGATACGAGTTACCAACCATTTCTTCCAACTTGGGGACTCTCAGCTCTTGTAATGATTCTAGTTGCAAAGGATTTGGGATTTGAAAATGTTATAGATATAGGATCGGGGGATGGAAGATTGATATTTTGTGGGAGTATACTTGGTCTTAATTCAATAGGAGTAGAGATTGATAAAGATCTGTGTGACCTACAAAATAAAATATCTTTGTCTAGTAACGTAAAATATAAAGTCATTAACGGCGATTCGAATTCAATAGACTATGCACAATTCAAGCTAGAAAATACCATTATATTCATTTCTGCACTACCTGATTCTGGAGAAATATTATCTTACAGCGTACTAAATCACTTGAAAAAATATAAATCTAAATTGCACAACGTAGGTATTAATCTAATGGGGAGTCATACCTATAGACAATATTCTCGAGATAAATCTATGTGGGGATGGGGAAAATTCATAAATGATTCTGGATTGGAAATAGTGAAGTGTTTAAGTCTACCAAGTTCTTGGACACTTGATGAAAAAAAGGAAACACCATATCTGTTTACGCTTTTCAAATAATGATTGTTTGCTGTTAAGATTATTGATATCTCCGTATGAATCATTATAATCAAATTGGGAACTCTGGGTTTGTACACTTTAGTACTATTGTCATTGTGCATAACTAGAAGACTAATGCTATCTGACGTAATGATATGCTCTTAAATAACAATATATTTGGTATGTGGTCCGTAGAGTCTATAATATGAAGGGTTTCGGTGAGTGAACTGTTAAGATACATGGTATATCTTAAAAATGAGAAATACTATCCAAGAGATGCGACCTCAATCCTCTCTTTATGTAGAAGTTCTTTACATGATTTCAAAGTCATAATCCGGGATGTTAGGGTTGCAAGTCACTTTCTTGAACTTGACATAAGCATAACCACATTATCAGACATGAATAACATAACGTCTAACCTTTCAAAGATATCTCCAATTTTAGAAATTGATAGACTTGTTGAAAAGGAATTTGATAAAAAAGAGTCAATCAAGTTGGCCCGTGAACTCTTCAACGATGAAAAATATTGGAAAACGCATGAAGTTCTTGAAGCTATATGGAAAAATACCAAAGGTAATGAACGAGACTTGTTGAATGGGATTATTCTAGTCGCCGCTGCATTCGTACATTACCAAAAAGGGGAGCAAGAAATCTGTATCTCTATTATGAAAAGAGCACTTGTTAAATTGGATAAAACATATGACAATTATTATGACATTGATATTGAATCTTTAAAAAGAAAAGTTGTGGATATGGTTAATTCAACTACGGTTTCAAACGTTAAAATTTAGGTATAATGAAAAATAGGACAGATCAAGAGTGAGACTTACTAATCGTACCTGCTTCACTCAGATTGTCTGTTTCTTCTCAGTCTCAGAATGCATGCAGCTACGATTAATCCAACAAGTATGGAAATAAATATGAAAAAAGTATTCTCATCTCTTACAGTCCCCTTTGGCAAAATTGCAAAAAATATAGAAAAAAGATTTATCATATTTGAATCATGGATAATCAACTAGGTGGGAGAATTAAATATTTCTTAATTATTTGTAAATAATAATAATAAGGCTCCTTTATTGATTGCATATTGGTCAATGATGGAAAATCTGCTAAAAATAGACTAAAGGTTGGACTTGAAATTCATCAACAATTAGACTCAAAAAATAAATTATTTTGCAGTTGCAAAATAGTTGATGCTACAGAGCATGATTTTACCTTTAAGAGGAACCTGCGTCCGACTCAAAGTGAGATGGGCTCTTATGATCAGGCTGCTCTTTTCGAATCAAAAAAAATTAAGATAATAAAATATCAATCATCAAAGAATTCAAACTGTTTGATAGAATCAGATGAAGAGCCTCCCATGGAAGTAAACCAGGAGGCCCTAGAAATAGTATTAACATTATGTTTGGCACTTCATTGTACTATTGAAGATGAATTACACGTAATGAGAAAGATAGTAATAGATGGGTCAAATACGACTGGATTTCAGAGAACAATGCTTGTAGGCCGAGATGGTTTTTTGGATATTGAAGGCGTTAAGGTGGGTGTCCAGAGTATCTGTTTAGAAGAGGATGCTGCTAGAATAATTATTGAACAAGGTAAGAATAATGATGAAGGAAACAAGATTTATTCTCTGGATAGACTCGGAATACCGCTTATTGAAATTGCGCTTGAGCCTATTTCCAAATCTCCAGCTTTTGTAACAAATTTAGCCCAGACAGTCGGAAGACTTCTACGATCAACAAAAAAAGTCACAAGGGGGCTTGGAAGCATAAGACAAGACGTTAACATCTCAATAGACGATGGACCCGTTGTGGAAATTAAAGGTGTTCAACAACTATCACAACTTGCGCTTATAATTGATTACGAAACAAAAAGACAGGATGGGTTAAATCAAATCGCAAAAAGGTTGACTGAACGTAACATCAATGAATCAGACTTCATCAGTACTGTTGCCGATGTTACGGATTTATTAAGAAGTTCTCCATCAAAAGTAGTGAAGAAAATCCTTACCTATGATTCTAAGTTTATTGCATTTGTTTTACGAGGATTTAATGGAATATTATCCTTTGAGCCATATCCAGGAATTAGATTGGGCAAAGAGTTGGGGGACCTTGTAAAATCCTATGGGGTAGGTGGGATATTTCACTCTGATGAATTACCAAACTATGGAATTAGTATTGATGATGTCCAATCAATATCTTCTGTTCTGAGAATGGACAAGAATGACGCATTTATACTAATAGGTGGATCAATAACATCACTACATGCAGTGCTATTTGAATTATTCAATAGGATCAAACAATCTTTTTCAGGAGTCGTTCCCGAAACACGTTATGTAAGAAAAGATGGTGTTACCGCATTTAGTAGACCCAGACCTGGATCATCAAGGATGTATCCAGAAACAGATATTCCATATATCTCGATAGATGATACTACGGTGAAAGAGTTATCAAAAAACATACCTCAACCATGGGACGTAGTCATAGATCAAATTTCCAAGAAATATCGCATTAACAAGACACTGGCAGAGAATATATTTGATTCTAGATATTTTATTCTATTTGAAAAAATAAGTTCACAGACATCAATCAGTCCGCCGTTCATTATATCTAAGCTTACGGAGGATATGGTTAGTTTGGAGAGAGATGGATATGACACTTCAATGCTCACTGAGGATGTACTATTTTATCTGTTTTTGCAATTAAACAATTCTAGAATATCCAAAGAATCTATTCCAATAATAGTTGAAAAACTTCTCAAAAAAGAGGTTGATAATGTAGATGAAGTAATAGAGTCTTTTGGAACCGATAGCTTTACTGAAGAGTTTGTGGATGAGACAATAAACAGGATAATTAGTGAAAACGAGAAAGTGATTTCTGAGAAAGGATTGGATGCCGTTGGGCTGTTGATGGGGAGGTGCATGGAAATTCTAAGGGGTAAGATAGACGGTGAGAAAGTTAATAAAAATCTCATGACCAAACTAGCTGAATACATACAAAGATCCAAGGTCAAGAAAATTAAAAAAAATTGAAATTTTGATACCCTCCAAATATCTAAAAAAACGTATTTTAGACTAAATTCAAAAATAAATTCAATTATTTGTTGTTAGTAGTTCTACAATATATTCAATTATTTGTTGTAGAATAATCTAAAATTGCTTATATTCAGGATTCCTGCAATAGAAATCACAATTAAGTCAAGTTCTTGTATCCTGCTCTTCTTTTTAACCTTTTAAAGGATTCAAAGATCACCCAATATGTGCAGGCAGCAATACCAATAAGCATAATAATCACCCCAATTAAAATTGTTTGAATTTCAATCTTTGGATTTCTATTACTATCAAAAAGGATCGCACTGCCAAACATGCTATTTGTGTACATCTCCTTTTTATTGATATTAGTTAAAACTGCTGAATAGTTACCACTTATTGGTGCAACAATTGTAATAAAGAATTGTTGTGAAGAATTCTGATCGAATATTAATGTTCCTTTTGGATTTAAAATCCTTACATTAAGTAAATCTAAAGAATTCTGTGGATTAATGGATAAAGATATGTTTTTTCCCTTTTGTACATCACTCAACGATAGTATCGCACGACTTTCATTTCTTATTTTCCCATTAAACACCGTACTTGTGGAGTGAAGAGGGTCTGGCACACGTATCGAAGAAATGGAAATTATCGTTACGCCAATTAATAAGGACATCAAACCTAAAGTTAAAACATTCCACTTCATTAATTATCCTCTACTTTTAATGACATGCTATTACATTTCCTCACCTAACGAATAACACATATGTATTTTTAAAATACAAACATACTGCCCAAATAATAATTTTAAGGTTAATACACCTCATAATCGCCAATTCATAATATATATATAAACTAAATTTTGATATACTTGCAATGAGTAGTTTAAGGAACTCAAAGTCAATCTTGTTTGGTTTAACTTTTGTATTGATTATGTTCATGGCAAACGGAGTAATTGCTGCTGGTGCACAATCACCCACTGCGGACAATCCATTGGTAGGTGTTGCGATGAAGGGTGGATATGTGGATCAAAAAGAAAACCAAAATGATACCGCACTACCCCCTGCCAATTATTTCGATGAAAGCTTCAAATTAATTAAAGATGCAGGACTAAATCAAGCGAGATTCCTATTCTATTGGGAGGCATATGAGAAAAATCCACAAGCCTTTATGAATGAATTAGAGCAAGTAGCAAATCTTGGAGATAAATACG
Source organism: Nitrososphaeraceae archaeon (assembly GCA_036557405.1). Taxonomy (GTDB): domain Archaea; phylum Thermoproteota; class Nitrososphaeria; order Nitrososphaerales; family Nitrososphaeraceae; genus TA-21. The sequence continues at coordinate 96,981 of DATBHO010000009.1, read as the reverse complement.
GCATTAAAATTATTTATGATAACCATCAGTGGCATACCTCCTCTTGGCTTGAAAAGAGGGGAACAGGTTTTCCAATATCACTTTTTGAGAATAATTCGCAAAAATATCCAATGAATAGCGGGGGCAAAGAAGGACAACCGGTAGCAAAGCTATGGTGGTCTGACTTTTGGAATGGGTCCGTCAAAGATGGCCAAGGAAAGGACGCATGGACTTCGCTTGCTGACTTTTGGAAAAAGGTAATTACAAAGGTGGATGGCCATCCCAGTACTTTTGGATATGAAATCTTGAGTGAGCCTCACGTAGAAAGTTCAGATCAATGGGGAAAAATTGGAAATTTTAATTCATTCATAACTGATGAAATACGATCAATAAGTAATAAAACAGTAATTTACAGTATGAATGTTCCTGTGGATGTGAAGGGACCGATCCAATTAACGCCAGAAAATCTTGCCAAGATGGCTCCTACAAATAAAGAAAATGTAATGTTTAAAATAAGTGTATATGGAATTCCAGACAGAGATCAGTATCAAAAACAAAGGTTTGATTTATTCAAAAAGACTAGTGAATTGACAGGTGATCCACTGTATATTGGTGAATGGAACAATGTCGTAAGAACTCAAGTTAACGGAGTATTTCAGCTAGATCCTGCAAAGAGTGGTCTTGACCAGCAAACTACAGATGCAATGCTTCAAGCATTTAAAAACGAAAACATAACCGCATCAGCTTACTGGAAATGGGATTACCAGGATGCAGATACCCCTAGCTTCAATCTAATTTTACTGCAAAATGGAACGATAACCCCAACACCATATTACACATATTTAAAGAATTCAGTAGCTAAGGTCTATCCTGACCTTAATACTAAATAAATTATGTGTATTGGTCAGGGCTAGTAGTCTCAGTTCCTACCAGAGATACAAACACGTCATCTAGGGTAATAGGAGATATTTTGAGGAAAAAATTTTTCTTTGTTGCAATTGCTGATAATTCCTGAACGTTGGACTCAAAAGTCAATAGTTTTAATATATCGGTTCCAGTATCAATAACAGTTCCATATGATTCTAGAACCTCGCTATCAATAGCGGATTTCGAAATCTCTATTTTAATATTTTCTTTAACATGCTTCCTGATGTCTGAAAGAGTTCCTTGTGAGATAACGATGCCTCTATCTATGATGACTATATCATCAGACAATACTTCTGCCTCATCCATATAATGTGTTGTAAGCAGAATTGTTGTTCCACTTTTCTTTTTTTCCTTGATTGCTTTCCAAATTTGACGTCTCGATACCGGATCCAGGCCGATTGTGGGTTCATCTAGAAATAGTAGCTTTGAGTCTGTAGCCATTGCCATTGCAACGAGTATTTTTTGTTTCATTCCTCCTGAAAGGTACATTGCAAGTTTATTTCTAACATCATACAATTCGAACTCTTGAAGAACTTTTGTTGCCCTTATTGACGATTCGTTTTTATTCACTCCTCTAATTCTTAGCCAATAATAAACATGATCCCAGGGTGTAAGAGCACGCAGGGGCCTTCCTTCCTGTGGCACAATTGAAATATAATTTCGTATTTTTTCTGCATCTTTAATAAGATCATCTTGAAATATTTTTATAGTTCCTGAAGTTGGTAATAATTGAGTTGCACAAATTCTGACAAATGTGGTTTTTCCTGCTCCATTTCTTCCAAGAAGAGTGAAAATCCTTCCCGGTTCAATCTTTAATGAAATATTATGAATAGCAAAGGAGAAAGATCCTTTATATTTTTTAGTAACTTCAACAGCTTCTACTGCACTCATGAAAAAAAACTTTAAACTAATTACTCACTGTATTATATACTAATTTTATAACAGGAAACTATGTTGTAATTTAAAATAATAATGATCCAACTTATTCAACATTGATAGAAACGCCATGATCCTTCGAGTCCTTAAGCTTAAAGGCTACTTCTAAAATTCCATTTTTGTATGTTGATTTGCCCGAGGATGGTTCAATCTCTTCAGGAAGCTCTATTTTCTTGTTGTACTTTCTTTCTGCAGAAACAGATTCTATGGTCAAAGAATTTTCGTTAGCAGTTATCCTTACATCTCCTTTACTTACACCTGGGAGCTCTGCAATAACCTTCAATTTGTCAACATCCTTTATGATATCTACTACGGGTTCCCTCTGATCACTAACTGAAAACCTACCACTTAGAGAGCTCGGGAAAGTGTTCAAGTTTCCAAATTTTCTGACAACTGGTTTGCCATCTTCGCCAATTTTGAATGAATATCCATAAACGATTGGCCCCAATTCACGTACAATTGATCCATCATCAAGCTTGCGTTCTCTTATGAGATTCTTTGGAAGGTTTTGCTCCATATTTTTGACAGCCTCTTGCATCAACTTTTCCATTTCTTTCATCATAGCATCTACGTCAGGGAACCATGAATTTGTTCTCCTTCGTCCAAACCACTCATCAAAAGGAGTTGACATATATAGTATCTTAATTTATTTAAATATAAATTTTATACGTTCTTCAAATTAAATTTTTTTAGTATCATCCAATTCCTTAATTAACCATTTTTGTCTTTCACTAAGCTTCGTGGGTATCTCAAGATCTATCTTTACAATCTGATCACCCTTAGAACGCTGGCCATGTATTGGTATTCCTTTTCCTTTTAATCTGAAAATTGAATCAGTTTGCGTACCTGCAGGAATTTTCAACTTTTCACTTCCATGTAATGTGGGTATTATTATTTCTGTACCTAATACTAACTCTGGATATTTGAGCTTCAAAGAATAGAGTATATTTCCATTTTCAAGTCTCTCAAATATTTGATGAGGTTTTATATGAATTCGAATAAATAAATCTCCAGGAATTTCATTTTCATACGATATTCCTCTTCCACGTAATTGCAATGTCATACCATCTTCTATGCCTGGTGGTATCTCAATCTGAATTTTTTTTCTGGCGGAAACCTTACCTGAGGCTTTACAATTTTGGCATGGCTTTTCAATAATCTGGCCCATTCCTCTACAAGTTCGGCAGGTTTCCACAGTAACAAAAGTTGAAAATCTATTTTCATTAATTACTCTTTTTGTTTGTCCAACACCATTGCACGCAGCACACTTCTTAGGTTTCGTACCAGGATAGCAACCGCTGCCGCTGCAAACTGAACATTTTTCTAATGATGGTACTTCGATAGTTTCATTCTTTCCGTTTATTATTTCATCGAGGGTAAGAGACAAGTCAATTACCGTGTCTTCCCCCCTGTTGGTCCTACCAAAATTAAACGCAAAGCCGAATGGATCACCTGCAGTTCTGGAAGAGAATCCTCCTCCAAATAATTGTTCAAATATATCTCGAATTCCACCAAATCCAATATCTCTGAAAATTTCGTCAAAATTAGATTCTGACCCTCTAAAGACCTCCTCGGATCCTAGGTGACCATATCTGTCATATTTTTTTCTTTTTTCATCATCCGATAGAACAGCATAGGCTTCTGAAATTTCTTTAAACTTTTCTTCCGCACCCTCGCTCTTATTTCTATCAGGGTGGTATTGGAGAGCTAACTTCCGATATTTATTCTTGATCTCTTCCTTAGTAGCGTTCTTATCAACGTTTAATATCTCGTAATAGTCACGCTTTGTAGTCATGATAAGATACCATTGGTTGAAATAAGATGATTCATTTCAGGCTCGCATTTTTTGACGGATCATGTTATGGTTGAGTGTTAGACTGATTCGCACCATCTGAACTTGGGCTCCCACTATCTGAACTTGGGCTCCCACTATCTGAATTCGAGGAAGATGTAGTTTGTTGGGATGCAGCGGCTCCTGCAGCTCGATAAGCTTCTGTACTTATTTCACCTACTACATTTTTTAGGCCTTCTATTTTCTTCTTCATCTCTTCAATATTATTTGACGAAACAGATTCCTTTAGTTCCCTGATTGCGTTATTTACTTTTTCGACTTGTTCAGGTTTAATCTTGTCTTTTAAATCTTGCTGGGTTAATTTTTCTGCAGTGTAAATTAGGTTATCTGCCTCATTTTTTACGTCCGCTTCCTCTTTCTTCTTTTTATCCTGCTCTGCAAATTGTTCTGATTCCTTCTTAAGTCTTTCAATATCATCTTTAGATAATTTGGTATTAGCGGAGATTGTTATTTTTGATTCTTTAGATGTGGCCAAGTCTTTTGCTGCAACATTTAGAATTCCATTTGCGTCAATGTCAAAAGTAACCTCTACCTGCGGAATACCTCTGGGTGCAGGAGGTATTCCTGATAAATTAAACATGCCTAGCGAAACACAATCAGCTGCCATTGATCTTTCGCCTTGAACCACATGGACGGTAACGGCATTTTGATAATCCGCAGCAGTAGTAAAGACTTTGCTTTTCTTTGTCGGAATGGTCGTATTTCTTTCAATGAGCGGTTCTTTCAGTCCTCCGAGTACTTCAACACCTAACGTGAGCGGAGTCACGTCTACTAGAAGAATATCTGTAGTTACATCGCCAGAGATGATCGCACCTTGGATAGCTGCTCCCATGGCCACGGCTTCCATAGGATCAATCCCTCTTTCCGGCTCCTTTCCCATTACACTTGTTATGAACTGTCTTACAATCGGCATACGGGTAGGTCCTCCAATCAGAATAATCTTGTCAATCTCTGCAGGTTTTAACTTTGCATCCTCAATAGCTTGTAACATGGGCGTTTTACATCTTTCAATTATAGGTCTTAGTAATTCTTCCAACTTTGATCTGGAAAGGGTCAAGACTAAATTTTTAGGGCCAGAAGATGGATCATAAGACAAGAATGGCAGATTTATTTCGGTGGTCATTACATTCGACAGCTCAATCTTTGCCTTTTCAGCTGCTTCTTTAATTCTCATCATTGCAGCCTTGTCATTACGAACATCAACTGAAGTTTGGCCTTTAAACTCTTGAATGATATATTCTACAATAAAATTATCCATATCTGTTCCACCAAGCTGCGTATCACCAGAGGTACTCTTTACCTGAAATACTCCCCCACCCATTTCCATTATGGTAACGTCTAGAGTTCCGCCACCAAAATCGAATACCATTATCTTCAAGTCTTTGTTTACTTTATCTAGTCCATATGCAAGTGACGCAGCAGTAGGTTCATTAATAATCCTCACAACTTGTAGACCGGCGATTTCACCAGCATCTTTGGTTGCTTGTCTTTGATTATCATTAAAGTACGCTGGAACTGTTATTACTGCCCTGTCTACAGTCTCACCTATATAGGCTTCAGAATCTCTTTTTATTTTTTGCAGAATTAATGACGATATCTGCTGAGGTGTGTAATCCTTATCATACACTTTAAATTTGAAATCAGTTCCCATCTTGCGTTTGGCCGCTATTACAGTACCCTCCGGATTTGTAACCATCTGCCTCCTTGCAGGTTCGCCTACCAGCAGTTGGCCATCCTTCGTAAAGGCCACATACGAGGGGAAAGCTTTTCCACCAACTGATGTTCCTTCAGCAGCCTGTATAATCGAAGGTTTACCTCCAATCATGACTGACGCTGCAGAATTGCTTGTTCCTAAGTCTATGCCAATAATTTTACCCATAATTTCTTTACACTACTCCTTATCTCTTTCATTGATATCTTTATTTGTAACTGTTCTTTTGGATAAAATGACTGATGAAGGCCTTAAAACTATATTGTTTAACAAATATCCCTTCCTTATCACTTCCATGATTGTGTTATCGGGAGCCAATTCATTAGATACAAAACCAATAGCGTCATGTATGTTTGGATCAAATGGTGTTCCCAAAGTTTCAATTTCTACCAGTCCTTCATCCTTTATGAAACCCTCAAAATTAGTCATAATTCCTTGCATACCACCAATAACAGTAGAATCATATTCCCCATTTTTTAGAGTTTCAACAGCCAGAGTGCAATCGTCATAAATCTTTAATATCTTTATTAAAAGGCCAGCCCTATCTTCTCGAATTCTAGATTCCACTTGCTTTTCAATTTGTTTTCGATAGTTGTCAAAATCCGCCATGAGATACCGAAGTTTTGATAAGTTTTTCTCAGATACCTCTTTTTCATTTTCAAGTTCTTCCTTTAGAAATTCTATTTCTCTTTCTAGTACCTGACTTTCTGTAGTTTCGGACTTGATTCCATCTTCACGATTATCACTATGCGCGTCTTTATTCAGTACCTGACTTTCTGTAGTTTCGGACTTGATTCCATCTTCACCGTCTTTCATTTGGTTATGCAATATTGAGAAATGTTGTAAGTTATCTCTGATAATTAGCTATCGTTGATGAATTATCAAATCAAAAAGCATAATAAGCCAAAATGTATTTTCTTTTTAATATATCATAAATTGGAAGATGAAGAATTAAGAATCATAAATGAAAAAAGAATGAAAAATTTACAACGAATACTAAACGAAAAAGAAATTATGAAAAATATAAAGGAACCATTAAACCTAGATGATGCCACATTTTTTCAAAATATTAACAAATTCCCAATAGTATTGGTAGATTTCTGGGCTCCTTGGTGTGGACCATGCAGGATGATGTCCCCAATAATTGATCAAATTGGTAAAGATTATCAGGGAAAGTTAGCCGTAGGGAAATTAAATGTTGATGAAAATCCGTTAATCGCTAGACAATTTGGCATTGCCAGTATACCCACTTTAATCTTATTTAAGGACGGCCAAGCCGTAGATAAGATTGTTGGATCTGTATCTAAAAATAAAATTAATGAAATGGTAAAAAATCAACTAGAGTAGTTTGACAATTTCAAGAACTTAGGATATAACAGTTTCATTATTTAATAAATCTGGAACGGGCAAAATACAAACCTGATTATTATGACACATTCAAATATCAATGATGTTTTTTGGAATTAAACTGCCTCATTTGTAATTCAAATTACATATCGATGTTGAATAATTGCGGAGCGTATATCGAACCTTCTCTTACCCTCTTCACTTTTGCCACAGATAGATAATGTGGCCAGATAGTAATAATGATCGAACCTTCAGGAACCCCCTCTGGAGATTCAATAATTATAATGTCATTAGGGTTAACACCATATTCATTCAGAACTTGCTTGCTTCTTTCTACTAGCTCTGACGACATTCCACTACTATACAGATAAACCTTATCGACGTAATCTATATTAGAAGCCATTCCACCTATCGAGTTGTTTATAAGTTAATTTCTTAGCTAAGATATAATCACCTTATAATTCATCAATGTGGAATTTTGATCTACAACCAATACATTCATAAATTTCGTTTCCAACAGGGCCACCTACATTAAACCTAACAATTGTTGTACACTTGGGACATCTCCCCTCCACTGTTCTTCTAGTCTTATGTGGCCTTGATGTACTCTTCCTTCTTCCCATGATTGATATTGATTAGTAATTAACTGGTTTATAAATCTCAGGTGAATATCAATTGACAGTATTCCTCAAACTTCTAGAGGTTTATGCAGCGATATGACTCGCTATCCTCAATTGACTTTTGACTTTATAAATTTATATTTAGAATGTCATAGAACTTTATAAATAAAATAGACAGGAAATGCTTATTAAGTGTATATTTAAGGATTTTGTCTACCGTTAATGACTAATAGAAAAAAAAGTTATGGCTTAGAGTCGAATACTTTCTCTACGCACACTTTGCCGTTTGCATTATCCAGGCCCAATAATGCTGTCATTACTTTGTCGACTTTTGTTGCAGTGGTATTTGCAGCTTTAATTTCACCATTTACTTCAGCCTTTCCGCTGTCATCCAGTTTTGTTACGCAATTCTTTGAGTCAAGTGTTACTCCGTGTGCATGCCATTGAGTATTGTTCGTCACTTCTGAACTATCATTGAATCCATGTGACACTACAGCAAAAATACCCTTGTCTGTTACAAAGGCATATGCGTATATCTGACTTGCATTAGTTGGTTTTGATGCTCCTGCTTTTCCCTCAACAGTTAGCCAAGGCTTTCCATCTTTGATACCAAAATCTTTTATCTTAAAGTCTGCTTCGTTCAATTTGCTTTGCGCCAATACATTGTTTGTTCCTACAACTAGAATAGCACTCGTAACGATGAATGTTGCTAATGCTAGAGTAATTAGTTTTTTCGATTTCATTTTGTAGAAACAAGAGTATTCCTGTTTTATATAAACGTTACAACTCGTTGGTAACTTATCGAATAATTAGCAAAAAAATAAATACTTATTATATTAGCTGTCCTTAACTTGAATCCAATAACAATTCTAGCAATATCTATAGTTGCATCTGAAATAGAAATAAGGAAATGGAAACAGTTTAGGAAAGCGTTGGATAAGAAGGATGGAAAAAAATTTGATGAAATGTTATCTATTCCACGATTCTATAATGTTGCAGGAACAATGGCCGTTAGACCAGTCCTAATACATACGATCCTTATGTCGATTATATTTGAACACTATAAGAAATTAAGCAAAATTAGCCGCAATGGATAATAAGATTCCTTTGGCACCTGTGGATTGTGGTTATGGTAAATAAGAAATGAAATGTCCTATATGCAGTTCGGAAGTAAAAGAACTATACAATCTCAACACCGAAACAGACGAGTTCAAATGCTTTGGATGTCAACTTAGAGATCTCGATCGCAGAGTGAGGAGACTGGAGAGACAGGAGAATAAGAAATGAAATTCAAAGAGTTATTGCCTTACATTTGTTTAGGCTCTATTCTCTTAATTCTAGCAGCTCGACTGTTTCTTCTATATAGATATCAGAATTACTTTTTGACTGTATCAGTCGGTGCAATTACATCAATATGATATTTCAACTTGAAAGCAGCAAATGAAGAATCTGTGTGAGAACCTGCCCCATATGTAGTAGGTTGATAAACCTTATTTATGCTTTGAAATACCGAATGGCCTTGACCTTCATTGCATCTTGAGTTAATACTGTTTTCCAACTCGGTTTGGATAGCCCTCAAATGTGGATATTTTGAAAAAAGATTAAAAGGGGTTAAACCCGGGTAGGCGACAAAGCCACCAAGGACCCTTTTCTGGATGTCAGCTGGGAGATACGGGAGTAGGCACTTATCTGCATCTGCTTCATAACCGATTGTCATGATTGAAAGTGGGGTTGTTCCTATAGTTTCGATACTCACTTGTTTGTTTGTTAGAGGTAGAGTGGCACCTGGTCCAATGTGAGGTGGATCAACTAAATCAATTTTTTTACCTTGGACGTAGGCAGCAATATTATATTCGTGGCCATCATAAACAAAGTTAGGGTCACCGTTGCTCGGGTCATAGTTTATTTTGCTAAATTCAATTGTGTCAAAAGTCACTTTTACTTTAAATTTATCATCATCATTGAGTTTTAACGGATCGAGATGCGGTTTTTCACCAGTTGTTTGATTTCCACCTAGTCCCTCCACCTGTATAGAGTTTGGTTCTTCAGGCTTGAGTGTCGAATCAGAGCCAGGTTTTTTTATTGCCGAAGCATATGGAATGATAAAAATAACAAGTAAAAAAACTGAAACTAATATAACAGGTAAAAGAACCATCGCACCAGCCACGTTTCTCTTGGGAAGAAATAACTTTTAAGTCTTTATTACCTTGTAGAATCGTACAAGATATTTACTGTGTTCCCCTTGTCAATTTCCTTTTGAATATCAGAATACTCGTGTTCTTCTTTCTTTTAATAGGTGTGACAATTTAATCTTTTCAACTACAATCTTATTCTTACTCTTACTATTTGATGACAACATAGGCTCCATCTTTCAAAATACTTGTCACAATACCATTTAGAGAGAACTTATTTGAATAAGTAAGACAATAGACTAAAATTCCCTTTTCTCTTTTTTTATCCATCTTTGAAAACATTTATGACAGTTTGAACAGATCGTAAAGACATTCAAGTTTACTAAATAATAACAGGTTAGGTTGGTCTTGGAAGGAGATATACTATTGAACCCTCGTTGATGTCTGCCCCCAGAGTTATCTCTCCATGTCCCTGTTTTAAAGCAGGGTACATAGAGAAAGTTATATTCTCTGCTTCAGGATTTGCCCTTACCTCTATGCAGTCTACTTCCCAATAACTTTCCCCTTCAAGTCGAATATAGACTGGAAATCGTATTAAACTTTCAGTGAAAATTTTGTAATCGAATTCACCTAGCCTTCAATATTTGTTTCTTGTTGGATGGGGGGATGGAAGAACTGTCGGGAAAGTTCCAATAATGTACGTTCTATCATCTCCTTGTTCGAAATCATTCTTGCTTGAGTCTATAGCAATTTCTATTCCTCCTATTCCGAGAAACACATTACCATCAGTACCTGCTCCTTCTGCGTTACGCGTTGTTAATCTCACAAAAATAGTTGTTACACGAGGCATAATGTTTGATTCGGGTGATTGCGTTCACATTATGTTGCTATTTCCTTGGAGAAATTTTGTCTGTAAAACCTTTGGAATTGCGGTTGTGATTATGAACTTTTTCCTAATATTGTTTCCAACCTTGCATTATAATACAATGTTGTTTACGTATTAGTCTGATGCCACTAATATAAAAAGCATAACGAATAAGTTAAATCCCACAATTAAGTCAGTTAATTAACTGTGAATGTTAGCTGATTACATCGAAGTATCAAAACCAAGGATAGTAGTGGTACTGGTTATCACGGCAATAACAAGCTCATTAGCTGCAACAAGATATGATTCAACTCCTACAGTACCATGGGATGTTTCCCTCTACCACCTTCTATTTCTTGGTATATGTGGTTGTTTAGCATCAATGGGTTCAAGCGCCCTAAATCACTATTTTGATCGTGATATTGATAAAATTATGTCCAGAACGATAAATAGACCAATCCCATCAGGGCGATTAAATCCTAGAAATGTTTTCATTTTCGGAAACATACTCTGCGCCAGCTCTATCATAATATCCTTTCTGACTTTAAACTTGATGGCAACAGGGATGATTGCTCTTGGAATATTTTTTTATGTATTCGTATACACTTTATGGCTTAAACGCTCGAATGCTTCGAATATTGTGGTGGGTGGTTTTGCAGGGAGTGCGGCATCGATGGCCGGGTGGGCTACAACTACTGGATCAATGGATGTTTTGGGATTTCTAATCGGCTGCTTGGTCTTTTTATGGACACCCCCTCATTTTTGGTCCTTCGCAATAAAATCAAGAGAAGAATACGAGAGTGTAAAGGTTCCGATGTTGCCAGTCCTTATAGGAAACGAAAAGACAGCAGAATACATCTTTGCGAATACGGCAATTCTGTTACCATATTCGTTATCGTTATATTTTTTGGGTTTAGGCGTAGTATACTTTATAACTGCAGCAATTTCAGGAACTTTGATGCTTGCATATCATTATAAGTTGACAAAATATCCAACCCCGGATTTTGCATGGAAAGCATATAAGATTACAGCTCCATATCTAGTAGTCATTTTTATTTCACTTGCACTTGATTCATTATTCTATTACAGGTTTTAGTACATTATATCAAATTTACAGGATCTCTTTTGTTAACTAGTGTAAAATAGTAAAGGAATTTACGCTATTATTATTTTATCTTGACCGATTGTCTGCTCACATTTATTACTTCTATTTCACCTACAGCTTCTAGCTTTCTTATTGATTCTTCTAATAAATCCATTTGGCCTTCTGAGTCATCTAGTGTAAAATCAGCTATAACGGAATACAAGCCAAATGCAATTGGTTCCTTAGTGTGTTCAATTAGTTTGAATCTTTCTGGAAGTGATTCTACCAGCATTTTAGGGACTGAATCTATATCTGCCTCTGATTCTGATGGAAGGATTTTGATCCTAGCAACTAACTTGCTCATAATTATGGCCCTTCAAACCCACAACCGATACATTTGTATGCCCTAGCAAATTGTCTGCAACTCTGGCATCTCCAAATCAATACATATCCACAATTAGGACAATAGTATTTCACACATTCATCATTTGCAATTATTGGTCTGCTGCAGGAAGTACAAACTGGCAATTGTAATGATTTTGACACAAAAAACACATTCATTTAATCCGAATTTATATTTTGCTTGGATGATTAGGTATGACGATGCAGTGTCCCCTTTCAATATTATCTCAAAAATAAATTTGTGAATTCTATATGTTGTTAATCGTCTTTCAATCCATTGAAGACTCTCCGAAATTCATTTCCAATTAACACTTTTGTTAATTTACCAGCGATTCTCGTTTTGAGAAAAAGATCTAGTGCACTAGAGTGAAAGTCAAAATCTGAAAAGTTAGAAACATCCTTAATCGCTTTTCTTGATAATGATGAGAAAATCTTGTCAATGGATTTATTATCCAGTCTTTCCAATACTTTCCTAGCAAACAACATAGAGTTGAATTCTTTTTGAAACATAGTCTTCCAGTTTTTTTCATAATTATATAGTAGTCGATTATCACTATTTTCGATTGCTTGGGAAATTGCTTTACCTGCTAACATGCCAGCCATACCACAACTAAATATTCCCCCAGCGGTTGTTGGTTTAGTTTGACCTGCGGAATCACCCACCATCAGTGTTCTCTCTGCAATAAACGGTGGTTTTGGTCCTCCCACCCAAATTGGAGCAAAAATTTTCCTAATCGTCGAATATTTCTTGCCTCTTGATTTTATGAATTCAATTAAGGCAATCGAAGTGTTGATTCCCTTTCCTGCAACCCCGACCTTGCCTTTGCCTTCACCAGTCGGGATTATCCAGACAAAAAATCCAGGATATTTTTCTGAATCAAAAAGAATCTCTACAGTATTGCCATCAATCCATTTTGCATAAATTTCAAATTGAGCAGAAGCCAAGATCCCGTTCTGACTGGTATCCTTCAAGGAGCCTAACCCTTTTGCATCAACAAAGTATCTGCATTGGAATTCACCATCTGAGGTTTTTACAATATAGTTGGATTGATTCTTAGAAAGGGATTTGAAAGTACATCGTGTTCTAATTTGAGCACCTGCATCCTCTGCTTGTTTAGCGATTTGTTTGTCCAAGCCTCTACGATCAACTACTATTACATTTTGCTTTTCAGCAGAGAGTTCAAAACTAGCAGACTTTGAGCTAATTCTCGCCTTTGAGACGGCGTTTTGAAAATTATTTGAATCAAGTATGAGACCTAATTTCTGTAGTCCACCAAGACTGACCATTCCTCCACAATGTTCCGGAGTTCCAATTTCATGATCTTCTTCAATCACAATTGTAGAAATTGCATTCGAAGAACATTCTCTTGCTGTTGTTAATCCTGCTACACTCCCACCAGCGATTAATACATCATAGTATTCAGTAACCAACAAAGAAAGAATTAATTCATCATTTTTATTAACTAAACTGTAGTGGAATTTAAACAGGTCATTGTCGTAAGAAAGGATCTTCGCATGGGTACAGGTAAGATAGCATCACAGGTTGGACATGCTGCGGTATTAGGAGTTGAAAAGTCTAGAAAATTGAATAAGACATGGCTAAGGAATTGGGTCAATGAAGGGCAACCAAAAATAGTCGTAAAAGTAAATAGCTTACAAGAGTTGCTTCAAGTACACAATGATGCTGAAAAACTCATGATTCCCTTAGTGATCGTTCAAGATAGGGGCCTAACACAAATCGCAACAGGAACTGTCACCTGTATAGGAATCGGTCCTGCACCCTCAAACATTATTGATAAGGTGACATCAGAGCTTAAATTACTTTAATTAGTATCCTTCAAAGACAGGATTTTCATGCATTTGGATTCACAAGTACCTTTCTTGTGTCAGTTTTGCATTTTGTTCCAAACATGTATATATACTTCCATTTATAAAGCCAACCTAGTATGCCTGAAACCAAGCCCATTGTTAGCATTGAGAATGTTGTTGCTTCTGCAACGGTTAATCAAACTGTAAATCTTAATTTAATTACCCAGATATTTCCAGATGTGGAATACCATCCAGATCAGTTCCCAGGGCTAGTGTTTAGACTTAAGTCCCCAAAGACTGCAACTTTGATATTCAGTTCTGGAAAAATGGTCTGCACTGGTGCAAAATCTGAAGAACAGGCAATTAAAGCAGTAAAAAATGTAGTCCAGAAGCTGAGAAAAGGGAGTATCCCTATTGAAAATGAACCACAAATAGAAATACAAAATATCGTGGCATCAGCGAGTTTGGGAGGCAAGATACACTTGGAATTGGCAGCAAGAGTATTACCACGTAGTATGTACGAACCAGAACAATTTCCTGGATTGATTCATAGGATGCTTGATCCAAAAACTGTCATTCTTTTATTTGCTAGTGGAAAATTAGTATGTACCGGGGCAAAAAAAGAATCAGAGGTATATAGAGCAGTTCACAATTTGCATGACTTGCTTGAAGAAAAGAATCTAATGATATATGAAGGTTAAAGTATCCTACAGTAAATTGTATTTATTTTGATTCGATCAGAATATGCCTGAATTATGGCTAAATTATGGCGGTACTGACATTATTTTAGACCTCAGGGTAGAAAACCTTTCAATTATAGAAAATTCAAAATTTGATATCCGTACGGATGAAAGTTTAGCCGAGGAGCTCAAATCAATCCCACTTACTGATGAAACAATACTAGTCCCACTTGATGGATCCAATTCTACAGTTCAGATCACAGCTAGGTTGATTTCTCAGGCAGAAAGTAGGGGAATTTCCTTATCTATTGAATCTATTCCAGGCGCACGCAGACAATTGTCAAACAAAATACAAACCCAAAATATAACCATCATTGAAAAGAATAATGATCATTTTCTTAAGCGTACAAATGAGAAAAGAACAATTTTCGTTTCTAAATCAAATATTGACCCTTTTTTTGGTTATTATGGCACTCCTACCAATCTCTTACGCCTATTTGAACAAAACAAAATGAACGAAGCATTTCACTCAAGAGTAGATGACCTTCCTCATCCTGGAGAAAGACAGCCACCGATTGAAATTGCAAACAAGTTCTGTGAGAACATGGAAGCAATGTCTATTGAAATTATTTCGAATAATTCTGGCATAAACAATATTTATTATGGTCAACTAACTCAATCGTTTCAAGATGCTACTGACAAACTCAATAATCTTTCATTGGAAAACCAACAGGGACTAAAGTCAGTAATTCTAGGAACAAACATTGATTCTAATTCAAGTACAACTCTGACTAGTTCTCTCGATTTACTGTGGAATTCAATCAATGTTCTTAAAAAAAACGCAACTGTTGTAATTATTTCTGAAAATAGCAAAGGCTTTGGAAGCAAAGCAATAGAGAAATTTGCATATAGCAAACTAAAATTGGAAGATTATGGGAATTATGACTACGTTGAAGGATTGGAGCACCTCATGTTTATCAACAGTTTAAGAGAAAAATACAGTCTGGCAATTCTTTCTTCCTTACCAAAGTATTATTTGAAAGAAAAATTCGGATTTAATGTATTTTCCAATGTTCAAGAGGCTGCTGAAAAAATACTTGACATAAATGGTAAAAGTCATAAGATTTCTCTCATTCAAGATCCAAATATCGCAATTTTTAAGAAGATTAATTAGATTGGGAAATTAGTGCAAACCATGTACTTTGAAAAACCCAAAGTTAAAATAATTAAAAATCATTTATTTGGTAATTTGCAGAGCTGCTTGCGAAAAAGTGGAGATTATATCTTTTATAGATGTGGGCAAGGCAACCTACCATCGGTTATTGAAATAAATTTGAACTCACTTCCTGAGCACTATACAGAGTATTTTTTTGATTCAATTCTGAAAGAGTTACCAGAGGCATTTATTGTCGCAGAATTTGATGGAAACATCATTGGATACGTAATGTGCAAGATTGAATTTGGATTTTCAAATTTCAGAAAGTTAGGTTTTGTAAAAAAGGGACATGTAGTTTCCATTGCCATATTGGAGGAGCATAGAGGAAAAAAAGTTGGAACAATTCTAATGGAAGAAGCAATGAACGGACTTGTAGTAAGGAGAACTGAAGAGGTGTATCTGGAAGTAAGGGTTAGCAATTATGCGGCAATAAAGATGTATGAAAAACTAAATTTTAAGGTAAAATCAAGACTGAAATCATACTATAGAGATGGTGAAGATGCTTATTTGATGGCATTAGAGTTGTTATGAGTGGAGTTAGTGCGACCAACGGTATGAGACAGAATAAACTAATTGGATTAATATTACTCATAATTCCGTCACTCTTTTTCATATTTTTTTCATACTTGTTGTTATTTACCCAATGGGATATTCTTCTCATAAAAACAACCCTGATCGTTATAGTAGGTATCCTGATGAGTGTACTTGTTTGGATGGGTTATACTATGGCTACTGCTCCTCGAGACAAATGAATACTTGCTAGATTATTTCTACGTCGGAAACGACTTGATAAAATCGAGGTCCTACTTCTCTCACAATTCTAATATTCCTAATTTTGTGGTTAAATTTACTGAATGTTTCTGAAGTATCCTTATATCCACAATTCAAAGCAATTTTCTTATTGTCTGCCCCCACATGCGCAAAATAGTGTACGATCCCCTTATTGTTTGCAAGTGAACTAATTGCAACTTCTACAAAATCTCTTGCTCTTTCTGGTAATGGCATCAAAACCCGATTGGCAATTCCTCTAAGTTTTTTGGATATTTCTAGATTGGCATCCCCAAGAATTGGAAATACATTGGCTGCTACATTATTAATCTGTGTATTCTCTTTACAAAGATCATAGGCAATCGGATTTGAATCAATTGAATAAATTTTAGCCGATTTATTATTACGTGAT
Organism: Nitrososphaeraceae archaeon; assembly: GCA_036557405.1. Classification (GTDB taxonomy): domain Archaea; phylum Thermoproteota; class Nitrososphaeria; order Nitrososphaerales; family Nitrososphaeraceae; genus TA-21. The sequence continues at coordinate 80,241 of DATBHO010000009.1, read as the reverse complement.
ATAATGATCGAAAATGTTCCTACACCTCCGAACATATTTACAATTACTTCATCCGGTCTAATTAATCTCGAGATCCTCAATCGCTCAGTTGATAGTCTGGGGGAAAAGTATGTATTCATGACATCTACTTTAAAAACACACCCGTGTTCCTTATAGTGCGTTATTGTAGTATTTTCACCAGATAACAATTCCAATTTGCGTAATCTGTAATCGCCTTCTACTCCTGATACTTGACAAAATACTGATTTTACAGACTTTATTTCACCAATTAAAGTATCGGCTATTAATTTCTTTTTTGAAGCTAGCGTTTCTGGAATCTTGATAATAGCAATAGAGCCTATAATATCAAAAGAAGAACATAGATTTTCTAGTTCCCTCATCTCAAGTTTTTTTTGCAGTACCTCTTTAAGCATTTTTGTCATGCTATGATTAGCTTGTCAGTCTCTCTTATAATAGTCTCCAGAATATTTTTGAGCTCTGTCTAGTCTTCCACCCAGTTTATTTATTCTTGGACGTCCCGTATTCTCATCACGCCTATATGTTACGGACAGGTTCTCAAGAAAATTGTTCATTCCAATTTCTTTATTTGTTGGTGATTCAACAATTCCTTGCTCACCAGGATTTCCTGAAAAAATCATTAGGGTATCTGCGACCAAATCTACTAGCTGCATATCGTGATCAACTATTATTGCAGATTTTCCCTGTGATTTTACAAATCTGTGAAGAAATTTTGCAATGTTAATTCTATCCTCAACGTCTAAGAATGCAGACGGTTCATCCAACGCATAAATGTCTGCAGGTCTTATAAGAGCGCAACATACAGCTACTTTTTGAAGCTCTCCACCACTCAAGATGTCTACCTTTTTATCATAAAGTTTTTTGATACCCATTGGGTATACAATTTGCTGTTCTAAAGTAGACCCTTCAATCGGTCCTTGAAAGGCAACACTCAAAAGTGATTCAACGTTACCATCAAAATCATTTTGCAAGTATTGTGGTTTATATGATAAGCTCGCATGAATATTGATTTGTCCGGTATCAGGTTTTTCTATGCCAGCTATCATTTTCATAAAGGTGGTCTTTCCCAATGCATTAGCGCCCACCAACCCTACTATTTCTCCTTCTCTGATTTGCCCAGAAGAAACATTTAGCTTAAAAGATGAAAATGATTTAGTTAGATTGGAAAACGTTGTCAATGGCTTTTCTGGTATTAGTTCTTCATTTTTATTCGAACTATTAAATTTGAATGATTTTTCCCTAAACCTGATATTTTCTGCAGGAATAAAACCATCCAAAAATGAATTAATCCCTACTCTTGTACCTTGTATTGGTGCGGTGATTCCGTATGCACCTGGTTCTCCATATAAGATATGGATATAGTCTGACAAATAATCAAGAAGAGTCAAATCATGTTCAACTACCATTACACTTTTGCCATCAATTGCAAGTTGCTTTATTGTCCTTGCAACTGCTAGACGCTGGTAAATATCATTGTATGATGAAGGCTCATCGAAGAAATAATAATCTGCATCTCTATTGACCGTTATGGCAACTGCTAGTCGTTGTAATTCTCCACCGCTAAGTTCTGATAATGAACGATCTAAAGATTTGTTTAGGGATAACTGATCGATAACCGAATTAATCATACCTCTTTCATCATACTTATTCAATAGCTCACGAGTTGTTCCTTTGAATGCCTTTGGTATTAATTGAACCATTTGAGGTTTGATTGACGTTCGTAATTTGCCTGAAGAAATTTTTTCAAAGTGAGGTTTTAGCTCTGTTCCTTGAAAATTTTTTAATATTTCATCCCATTCTAGTTCAGATTCATAGTTTCCGAAATTTGGTTTTATAGATCCTGACAATATGTTCAGAACTGTGGATTTCCCAATTCCATTACGGCCCAATAGTCCCACTACTGAACCCTTCTTTAGTAAAGGGATATGATATAGTCTGAATGAATTTATACCATATTGGTGTATTTTATGTTCTCCAATTTCTTTAGCTAAATTCACTATAACTATCGCATCAAATGGACATTTTTTAATGCAAATTCCACATCCTGTACATAATTCTTCAGATATTACGGCCTTTCCATCTTCGGGCCTCTGAACAATACACTCGCCACCAGTCTTGTTCACAGGGCAGTACACAATACATTCCAAACCACATTTCTTTGGTTGACAGAGTTCTTCGTCCAATACGGCCACTCTATGAGTAGATCTAGGGTTCATATGTAACTGTACTATAAAATATGAAAGAATATATTATAATTGTTAAGGATCAGAACAGCTGAGTGTTTGATTTAGCGCTTATAAATTGATTTATCAGAATTGGGCTTAAATTCTGACCAATATTGAGGTACATTATCAAATACTTCATTGCTAATTCGCGTAATTTCAATTTGTTCCAACTGATTAAATCTACATTTGCTGGTAGTTATTCATTTAACCTAAAGATTCGTAACAGATTCGAACAGGGCCTTCTAGTCAGGGTACTCAATTATATTAACCCTGTACATGGCAACATTAAATTATCCCCAAATGCTTAACATTATCAAGCCGGCCATAGTGACAGGGCGCGACCCGGTCCCATTCCGAACCCGGAAGTCAAACCTGTTATCGCTGCTGTGTTACTGATCTACGTGAGTGGTTGGGAAGCAGCAGTGCTGGCATCTTGATATGAAATAATTGTAATCAAATATCTCAAGAAGCCTCTACTATCTGCTAATCCTTTCTCCAAGATGTAAATCACCGAGCAAAGATTGTATGTTCATAGCTATATTATCCAAAATTTCATAGAGAAGGACAAATTCCCTTGGATGCCAGATACGACATTCAATTAAACAGGCAAGGTTTACTACACGAACCGATATTGTTCTAGTTACCTCCGATTTCAAGTTCTGAAATAAGAAATTACTGATACTCTCATCATTATTCAATCTAGTTGCTAGGATGCTACCACTCCAGCCTGCTTCATTGACTACACCATCTGTTAAACTATACCAGAGTTTAGAATTCAAAAGATTTTGGTGGTTAAAATCATTTTCAATTAAATACTGATTTTGAACAAGACAATAGATATTGTGAAATGGCCCCATCCTTACCACATCTTCCGAACCTACATAGTCTATGCTTCCAGAAAGCATTTTTATAAAGCCGTCTCTATTCCCTAACCATTTTTCAAAATAAGGCCTGTATCGTGGAGGTATATCTGTATTGAACTGCCCAATTCTACACCTGATATCCTCTAAACCTAATAACTCTATTATCTCTTTGATTTGAAGAATTGGCAATGATACCCACAAGATTAATTACATGACAACGTATAAACTCATATTTATCAAGCATTACACAGCATTATTATTAGCAACATATTTCACGATTGTTCTGATACCAAAACCAGTAGCTCCTTTAGGATTGTATGTTTTTTCCTTAGTTCCTTCTTGGTTCCAAGCTGTACCTGCAATATCCAGATGTACCCAAGGGATATCGTCAACGAAGTTGGACAAGAATGCTGCAGCAGTAATTGCTCCTGCAGGTCGACCTCCAATATTCTTTATATCCGCATTTGAACTTTTCAATTGTTCTTTGTACTCCTCAAAAAGTGGCAACTGCCAAATTTTTTCACCAGTTTGGTTTGAACACTCTAGGATTTTTGTTACCAATTCTTTATCATTACCTACGAGTGCTGCTACATTAGTACCCAGGGCAATAATTGCAGCCCCTGTTAAGGTCGCCATATCTATGATAGCCTTTGGAGCAAAAATTTTTACCCCATAAGCAAGTGCATCCCCAAGGATTATTCTTCCTTCTGCATCCGTATTTATAACTTCTACAGTTTTTCTGTTATACATCCTAATTATATCACCTGGTCTATATGAGCTACCTGAAGGCATGTTCTCTACAGCTGGTATTATGCCAATAACATTAGAATCAAGATCAAGATCAGATACAGCTTTCATGATTCCGAGTATGTTGCATCCCCCGCATTTATCAAATTTCATCTCCTCCATTTTTTCGGAAGGCTTAATGGAGATCCCACCGGTGTCAAAGGTAACTGCCTTACCAACAATTACTATTGGCTTCTCATTTTTTGCTGAACCAGAATATTCTAGCACAATAAGTTTTGGAGAACTAGAACTTCCCCTACCTACCGCCAAAATACCTCCAAACCCGCTGGATTCCATTTCGGCCTTTTCGATAATACTTACCTTGATCTTTTGATTCTTTGATAGTTCCATTGAGAAAGTTGCAAGGTCTATTGGTGAACAATCATTTGGGGGCAGGTTACTTAAGTTACGAGTAAATATTACTGCGTCACATACTACGGCTGATTGTTGGATTATTTTCTTACTATTTTCTAGGTCATTTCTCGCAAAGATCCTAACGTGACTAAGCTCAATTCCATCCTTCTCTCTCTTGTAGGTATCAAAGGAATAATCCGTTAATTTGATTCCTTCAACCAAAGCCGAAAGATGATCTTTATCGATATTTTCAAATGGATTCAAAACGAATTCGCTTATTCCCAATTCTTTTGACTTCTTGACCACTTTTCCAGTCAAATTTCTTGTTTTCTCAGGGTTTAGATTTTTTTTATCTCCCATTCCTAAGAATAATGTCCGTTTTATGCCAGAGCCCGCAATATTATGAATGACGCATATTGTCCCATCTTTAGCTGTAAATTCCTTTGTTTCAATAATTTCACGAATAAAAGGATCAAAATCAGGAGTTATTTCTGATAGCGACAAAGATGAAAGTTCATTAGTAAAGACATAATTTACCAGTAATTGAGTTTTCAAAGAGGAAATATTGTTCTCAGCTTCAATAACTACCATGGTCAAAATCACCAGTATACATTATTTTAAAGTATTGAAGGGTTAGTGGAATATTTGCAAATCATTTTCAAGAATCGAACGGATAATAAAGTACAAATGAAGTATCATGAAACTTGAGAAAAACCCTCATCCAATACACTTATTCTATCTTGGTGTTTGGGGTGGTTACTCTCATCTTGTTTTGATTTTGAAAAATGTGTAAAAATCAATAATAAGAATCAAAGAGATTTATTATATATCTATAAGTGTGAGTAATGTCAATTCGAAGAAGAATAGATATGGAGAACAGAGTTTATTCAGGTAATTATAGTTTTCTGGATATCCCATTTGAGCTCAGAGAATTCATGAAAAACGACACTTATTCTTTACTTGTTAAGGGCCCTTCTGGTAGTGGAAAAACTACTCTATCACTAAGTTTATTGCGTTCATTAAAACAAAAAAATAATTTTTTCTACATTTCTACCAGGTCTTCTCCAAAGCAATTGTTTGAACACTATCCGTGGTTGCGAAAAATCATTAAGCCCCCAAAAAAAGATATTGACAGTCAGGATGTTGGACAAAATCTTTCCTCTTTTGAGGATGCGCGTCTGGACGAACCTGAATCGCTTTTTGAGAGAGTAACCAATCAATTGATGGATGTTAAAAATCCTGTAATAATCATTGATAGCTGGGATTCTGTTGCTTCATTAATGGATAGAGAAGCACGCTTAAACAATGAAAGGGTACTTCAAACATGGAGAGAAAGAGCAAAAGCAAAATTGATTTTTACAAGTGAAGATTCAGTCGAATCTAATCTTGAATTCATTGTAGATGGAGTTATTGAGTTAAATTATCAATTTATGGATGAAATACGAATAAGGAGCTTATTTCTCAAAAAACTAAGAGGGATTCAAATTAAGAGATCTCTCTATCACTTTACTCTTAAAGATAGAATTTTGCGTTGCTTAGATAGCTATGACCCAAGACAATTTAGAATCCATAACACTAGTGAAAAAATTCCAAATGTAACAAATTTTTCTAAACAAATATTGCAAACAGGATATCAAGATCTTGACAAGTACATCGGAAGTTTACCACAAGGCGGATTGATCACAATTGAAAGGGATAATTCGTTATCAGATGATATTGTATTGCTATTCTTAAGCGACATATTGTTTAATTTTTCAAAAATGAATTACTGTTTACTTTTAGATTCATCGATTAAAGATGATTTGATACTTACATACAAATCTAATATTCAGAGTTATGGCAAGTTATATGCACTAGATGGACTTGGTTCTACTGAAAATTTAAAACAAAAGGAAATAAACTCGAAGGATGTTTTCTACAAATATGTTGCCAAAATAGTATCAAGCCTTGAAGGAAAAGAAAAAATTGTCAATCTAATGGGATCACTTTCTTTGGAAATTTTTAAACCATCTTCCTCCGATATTGAAGATTTCTGTAGATTCATAAAGAATAAATTTGAGCTTTCAATTTTGATTCTAAATTCGACTCACAATTTAGAAAAATATTACTCAGCGTCGGATATTCGTCTGAAATTTATACTGATATGTGGAACTCTGTTCTTGAAATGTACAACACCTTCTTCAGCCCTATTTGGTATACGTGTTGTTAATTCTGTACCTCAGATCCAATTAGATCATGTTTTGTAATTTCGTATTGTAATATTCATCAGAATTTTGATCTAGGGACACTGGTAACAGATGCATCATTTGCTCATAGTAATCTAGAAATGTGCTGCCCTTGTTAGTAACTTTATACACCAACTTTGTACCATTGTTTTGTTCCATAATTAGACCAAAATTCAAGAGGGAATCAATGTAATTTCTACATTGGTCATTGCTTAGCATCGCTTTATACATGATTTTTGTTCTCGTCTCTTCTCTCATTGCAGATCGCAGTATGGCTGCTATGACTCCGTATTTACTCCTATTCTTCATGTCCATAAAATGAAGGTATGCAATATAACATGAGTGAAACTATTAAATAGAAACATACTTGTCAAGATTTAACTACAAAAATTAGAATAACCGTTTATTCTATTTTTCTGATACTAACTCTTGTTTTATAAAATAAGATGAGTTAATCTCTGATTAAATTCTGCACTAATAAATTACATAATTCTTATACTTGTAGACACTTATGACATTAATCTACATCTTTTAAATTGAGCACACAGTCGGTCATAATGGGTTTTAGCTTTTGGAATTTTATTTTTCCCTTGCTTATTTTTCCTAATTTCTGCATAGAAAGTGTTTTGGTCTTCATAGACATAATATGATCGGTGCAAACGAACCCTATCATATACTCTCCACTTTCCGATAATATGGAAACAATGCTCGAAGGGTGAAGTGTACATGACTTGCCATTCACTTTTATGCTACATTTTTCCGGAAGCATTCTTAATTATGAATTAAGATGTAATATACATTATAACATTTTTGTTTGTACATGAAAACAATATGAAATGGAAAAATATTTTAGTGATTAAATTAATTAGTTTATTTTAGGGAAAGAATTAATTTCAATCTGCATCTAATTGTTGGTCGTCCAATATTGTTTTAATCTCCTTGCATCTTTTCCTTAATGATACTGTAGAAATATCTGCAACTTGGCATACTTCTACCTGTCGCAAAAATTCATTACAATCTTGAGATGCGATGTAAATTATTGCTCCTGCAAATGCGCGTGGATTTTTACCTACCGAAATTCTGCTATGCTGAACTAGCGAAAAAATTCTTAGTGCCTCTCTTTTGGTTCTTTCAGTAAGTTTTAATCTATTTGAAATAAGTGTTACATAATCAATTCCTTGAATAACAGGTATGTTTAAGGACAATTCTTTCAAGATCAATTTATAATGCGACATGATTTCCTTACTTGGAATATTGCACACATACGCAATATCTGATATTGTTTTTGGTATTGATATCTCTCTACAAGCTGCGTAAATTGACGCAGCAACGAGTGAGATGGTAGATCTACCCTTTGCTAGCTTTCGAATTGCAGCTTTACGATATATGTATGCAGCATTCTCCATAACTGCTGGACTCAGATAGAGCTTGTCGCCAAAATTGTTCAGATATTTAAGCGCTTTATCCAGGTTTCTTGAGATCGAATCACTAAGCTGGGATCTATTGTTCCATGTTCTTAGTCTCTGAATCGTTTCCTTTTGTACGGGGTCTAAAAGTTTTCCCCTTACATCCGTGTCATTTAAACCAATTAAGGTAGATAATCCCTTTTGACTTACTGTCAATGATTCTGGCATTCCTAAACGTGATTTATCATTATAATCACCTTTCTCAAAATATGCCAGCTCATGATTGTAGATTTTTTCGTTAGAAACACAACCACAAGTGCTACAAACATATTCACTTGAGAGTACATCTAAAACTAGTGTATAGTTTTGACATTGTTTGCATTGAAATCTATTCCCTACATTCTGCTCGATGGATCCTTTATTTTGAATTTGTTTACTGTCATTGAACGTCATCTATACTAGCATTTAGATGAATCTTTTATTATCAATAGTTTTTCTAGAAATTAGATATTATTGATATAAGCATTAATAATTTAGAAACTCCAGTATAAATGATTAGTTAATTAAGAATAACAAGAAAAAATACTATTTTTATTTCTTAAATAAGAATCTATAAAGCTTTTGTTTAGTAAGATGAATCAATCCTAAACGCAGAATTGGTGAAGTATGCTATACCGTCTAGCTTGTGACAAGTAATATTTGTTATTCTTGTGGATGATCCGCTAAATACAATGAAACAATTTTCCCAATCATGAATAATCCGATCTGATTCTTACTCATACTGAGATTAGGAATATTCATTTCCTGATCTGGAAGGATCAATGATTCCTTCAATGCCATCATGTAGATACAATTCGCTTTCTATATTCTATGGTTCAGGATGTTATTTGATTAATATCATTTTGAGGCTTGAAAATTTTCATGAGCTTGTGATCACTTGTTTTGGTCATCTATCTTGTAAAATGATTTTCTTTACCTACAGTATAAACGTATGATAATACGGAACGTTTATATTTTCATTATAGTAGAAATTTCTAAATATCTTAGATGGTAGATTCTGTTTGACGGCTACTAAAGTAAAATATGTGGATATTTGTATCTAGTAAAGTGTAACAATTATATAATTAGTTATACATACTAGTGCGTGATGAAAGATACAAGACTGTTAAAAATTCTCGTTGAAGAAAAGGCACTAGTAAAGTTACTGAAGACAATCGGCTCTGGAAGAGAATATCCAACTAGGGAACTCTTAACCAAGTTGGGAGCGTATGGATACGGTCATAAGCTTCTTCTAAAGGCACAAAAACGTGGATTAGTAGATAGAAAGACGGTCAAGAATAAAGTGTTCAACCGATTAACAAACGACGGAAAGAAAATCGTAAAAATAGCAAAGGAAATAGGTGTGTAAAGCAACAACTAATCCAAATTTTTATTTTCTAAATTTATTTTAAAACCGAGGATAACTCCAGAATTTTATTATACCATGATGAGGATTTTATTACTCCACTAGATATTAAGATACCTTCCGCTCCAAGTTCTAGTGCTTTTTCTACATCATATTTATCAACAATCCCAGCACCACAAAGGATTCTGACCGTTGAAGAAATTTGCTTTACTACTTGTACAGAATCCTTGATGATTGAAGGGTTTGCCTTAGAAACAGCAACGCCTTTTCCTATAAGCTCAGGAGGTTCAATAGCCAAGAAATCCGGCGAGAACCGTGAGACTGCCTTCACCTCATTTATATTATCAGCACACACAATTGAAATCATATCAAGTTGACGCAGGCGTTTTACAAGATTTTCGATTTGCGGATGTTCAATTTTGTGTTCGCTATGGTTTATTATTGAACCCACCGCCCCGTAAGATTTTATAATTTCAGGGATAATAAAACCAGTTGTTGCACCAAGGCCTACATCATCCACATGCTGACTTATTATTGGAAGTTTTATTCTTGACAAGGCCAAAATGCTAGAAGGGGGCGGCGCAATTATAATTTCACTATGATTTGAAAGGGAGACCTCCTTTGCATCCCTTACAATTTTAGTAGAATTATCTCCAGAAATCTCATTATAATTTTTGAGATTTATTACTAATGGCTTATCAAAGGTAATCATAACAAATTCTTAGGTGAGGCTTACAAATTTCTTATTTAGTTTTTCCATCCTTGCTTCATAACCTTTGTTGTATTCAAGCTCTTCCGGCACGAGGGTGGCGGGATGAATAAATCCCTGATTCCGCATAATCATCGCTCTTTCGGAAGCCCATAGCCTTTGAAGGTCCCAATCTTCCGTTCCAAATCCATCATGTGGTCCAGTGAGAAGTCCGTTATGCATACTAAACACAAGGCATGATACTATTGGAATTGCATAGTTTAAACTGGCAGCTGAATTGAGCTTAACAGGCATCAACGGCATATGATGACTTCCTCTTGTATTTCCCGCAACATAATGTGGATTATTGAATGCGCTTCCTGCTTCCTCAGTTGCAGGAAAATTTTTTTGAGTTCTTACTATAGCAATCGGATCATCTTTGCCGACATAGGTTCCTGCAATGTTATGTAATCTATCTGTCGATGCAGAAACAATCTGTTCTCCATCAGACGATAAAATTGAGTGTACTACATATCGACCAGGATACATTAAAGCTGTTTCTAATTCTGGCTTATCTTCCCACAATTTCAGGCCCGCTACTTTTCCTGTCATAACATCCATAACCCGAAATTTAACTCCCTCGGCCAATCTTTCATTTATTAATAGACCTGTACTACTTCTTGCGTCTACAAACATTCTCCAAAAGGGGAAATTGAATGCACCGGGCTCTGTTTTATCCGCAGCAAAAATACAAAACACTTCACTTGGTCTTTCCTCTATTTGCATCTCAGCTACACCAGGACCCATACCTCTCACATTTCCAGAAAAAGCATCTTTCAACAAATCTTGTCCCGCTCCATACAAACCCTGCTCCTTTGCAATTTTGGTACCATGAGTGAATGCATCCCATGCCATCTTGTGAATCTCTTTATTGTCCGTTCCTTTTTTATGTGTCATAATAATATGTATGTCGTCTCCCGTATATCCTATGTAATAATCAAGTAGTAATTTTGAATTTTCTTTTACCACTTTCTTAACTGCTTCAACCAATTTATCACTGGGTCTTGTGTGGCCTCCGATTGCTCCAATATCAGCCTTTATCGCGGATAGTGTAATTTCCATATTCCGTAGTCTATTAAATAAATGGAGTTTAAAATTCTTATGATTTAGTTTTTTGGATTAAACTTAAAAAGAAAAAGGTTCAGGAAAAATATACTAATATTTTTTCAAAACCAAGTAACATTCTATTCGTACAACCAACAACGAACGAATCCATCTTTATATTTTATCACTGGTGGATCCTCTAGACATTTCTCTTTTGCATACGGGCAACCATCATAAAATTTGCACCCTGATTCTATTATTGATAGATCTTCAGATTTTTCGTGTAAATATTCGAAATTAATTTCTTTGCTACTGATATTTGGGATGGATGTAACAAGTTTTTCAGTATATGGATGTTTTGCCTTTTTATATATATTATATGCTTTTCCCACTTCAACTATTTGGCCTCTATACATAATAGCGATAGTATCTGATACCTCTGAGATTACGCCTAAATCATGAGAAATGAATATAATTGACATGTTTCGATCTTTTTTTAATTTTTTTAGAAGGTTAATAATTTGAGATTGGACCATAACATCTAGAGAAGTGGTGGGCTCATCTGCAATCAATATGTGTGGATTCAGTAACAATGACATTGCTATAGACACCCTTTGTCTCATACCACCACTCAATTCGTGAGGATATTTTTTCATAATATTTGCGTCCAACAGAACACTATGCAAAGAATCTATGATTAAGTCCATATGGTCATTAGAGTAACCATGTTGCTGCAGAATTTCCTCCATTTGCGATCCAATGTTAAAAACTGGATCTAAAGTATTGAGTGCTGCCTGAAAGATCATTGAAATTTTTTTCCATCTGACTTTATTATCAAATTCCTCGCCTGACATTTTTGTAATGTCTTGTCCCTCTAGCATAATATTGCCACTAACTGTCCTGCCTGGGTAGGTGATTGATCGTAGAAGAGCTGTTCCTATTGTACTTTTTCCACATCCAGACTCACCAACAATTCCTATTGATTCATTTTTTCCAACACTAAGACTAACATCATCTACAGCTTTGACTATGCCAAACTGGGAAAAATAGTACACTCTTAACCTATCTACATTAAGAGCAATATCCAAACATGCTTTTATGAACACTAACCGTATAAGTACCTATTTCATTTAATCTTGTTTTCATTACCTGAACCTATTGGACATATATATGGTGGAAATATTAGACAGTTTGACTATTTGTTGAAAGTACCCATTTGTATATTTGACGCCAAAACTGGTGTTTTATGTCCAAAATGTGAGAGTAGATTGAAAAAAGGGGAGTTGACTAAAATTGATGTGGAATGTTCCGTCAAACTTATGAAACTTTCCAATAAGAATCAGGATATAGATAATTTGAATTTAATAGGATCTCAGAAGATAGACGATGATTATGTACTTATTTTGAAGGATTCAAATATCGGTCACATAAATTCGAATGCTAAAATGTTAAGTTCGGTTGAGAAGGAATTTAACGGAAAGGTATGGTTTATTGAGGCAAATAGCTCGATAAGAAGGTTCATTGAAAATCTCTTTTTTCCTATAAGAATTTTGAGAACAAATATGGTTTGGTTACCCGATGGGAACCAGGTAACACAGGTTACTATAGACAGTAAAGACTATGAAAAATCCTTTAGCATGATTGAAAAAATAAAGAAGATTGTTCAAGTATTAAGAAACATAGAACTTGTTGTTGACATACACAAGAAATGATACTAGAATAAAGGAACATTATGAACAGAATATTTGCTGCATCGCTTTCCAAGGGACATATTGGCCAAAATTTAACATTATTTGGATGGGTTGAAGATTTCAGAGATATGGGAAAGATAGGTTTCATAAGCGCCAGAGATATGACTGGAAACTTTCAGGGGGTAATTACTGGCAAATTATTATCTACCTTCAGGGAAGTACCAAGGCAAAGTATTATCAAGGTAAACGGAACAATTCAGGAGACTAGAGGCGAGAATTTTCAGGTTGAAGTTAAAGTCGAAAAAGTAGAAGTTATATCAAGAGCAGTAAACCCACTTCCAATTGATCCTACTGGAAGGGTGGAATCGTCAATGGACAAAAGGTTAGATTCAAGAGCTCTTGATTTGAGAAACATTAGGATTTCTAATATTTTTAGAACTAAATCATATGCACTTTATCTGATACGCAATTTCTTGTATTCAAAAATGTTTGTGGAGGTTAATACGCCAAAAATAATAGGAAGCGCAACCGAGGGCGGCGCAGATCTTTTTAGTTTTGAATATTTTTCAAAAAAGGCATATTTGGCTCAGAGTCCACAGCTATACAAGGAACAGCTCACCTTAGGCCTCGAAAGAGTATTTGAAATTTCGTCATACTTTAGGGCTGAACCATCCCATACAGTAAGACATCTTTCAGAATTTTTAAGCGTTGATTTAGAAGCAGCATTTCTTGATTATGGTGATGTCATGGAAATTGTTGAACAGTTAATAACTTCAACTATCAATGATCTATTTATTCATCGTAGCAAAGAAATGACATTCTTTGATAATAAAAAAGAAATTATTGTTGATAAAATTCCTAGAATTACTTATCAAAAATGCCTTGATGATTTAAGAGATTTAGGGGAGAAACTAGAATTTGGGGATGATCTTTCTGATCCTGCTCTAAAGAAACTAGGAGAGATTTATCCAAGTTTTTACTTTATAATTGATTGGCCCACTAAGCTAAAACCATTCTACATACTCGAGCATAAAAAGAAGTCTGATATTTCAAAGTCTTTTGACTTACAGTACGGATACTTAGAAATTGTTTCTGGTGGAACGAGAGAACACAATTCTGAGAGATTACGGAAAAAATTAATTGAAAAGGGACTTGATCCAAGGAGTTTTTCTGATCATTTGCAAGCATTTGAATGGGGAATGCCCCCACATTCCGGGTGCGGAATTGGTTTTGATAGGTTTATGATGATCCTCGCCAATTCTACCAACATTAGGGAAGTTGTTCTTTATCCTAGGGATACTGAAAGGCTTAGTCCTTAGATATCTTAATCTTTACTTCTTTCAGAGTATCATTTTCTAAGATAAACGCCTTAAATTTCGAACTAGATACCTCATATATGAGCCAAATTAATGAATTAATTTGCATGAAAATAACGTCAGTTGACGATGGTCTAACACCATCTAAATGAGAATGATAGACTCCAATTACTTCTAGTTCTTTATTGGATGCCCACTGATAAACTTTTATTAGTTGATCAGGGTCCATGATAAATGAGTATTCCGAATTCGCAATGTTATCCATATTTTTTAATACACTGACACGGTATTCCCAGTCGACTATATTTCCTAAGAGAAGGGAGCATGACTCATAAGGAAGGTACTCCTTAGTGGAACTTATTAAGGAGCTGATTTGCTTCTCAGTAACGAGTAATTTTATTTCAGACATTTATTGATCTTTTCATATATTTTCGACAATTCTTGCCTTGTATGTGACTTGGATCGAAATATATTTGGTAACATATTATTTGTAGGCCCAGTTAAGGTCCGGTCTAGCCTACTGTTATTTTTCCCTTCATGTATGGATGCAATGTACAAAAATAGTTATAATGTGAGTCTTTAAGCTTCATGGCATCAAGCGTGAATGTGGCATTTGGTTTAATGGTTTTTGAATCAAATGTCTTGCCATCATCTATTGAACTTGTAATGGTGTGTGGCACATTGTCCTTGTTTGTCCATTCAATTCCTCCGTCCTTTGAAACTTTGATATCACTCGGATCAAAACTTGGGTTTCCCTGTGCGGATGCGCCGGGAAGAATGGTCGCCTTAACGGGATTTGTAATGTTTCTAATCGGAGCTGTCTCATTCTGTTTTACTTGGCTCTCAGTGTTTTCTTGTGGGGACTTTGGAGTGACCAATCCAAATGCGTAAAATGTAGTTCCGCCAACTACTGCTGCGATTACGAATATTACTGCTAATGCCTTAAGGTAGGGTGTCCTTTTATACGATGCAACGGTAAGTACTGCGGCAGGTATTGAAATAATTAACATTAGTCCAATATAAGCAAAGATACTGGGTATTGTTGTTCCAATAGTAATTGCAGCTGCGAAGCCAAACGTAACAAGGAAACCTAATGTAATGAATGTAGCAGATTTAGCTCTTCCTGAAGTTGGGAATCCATCTTTGAAGATGCCGGCTGCCAGAAATATTAAACCAATAAACATTGTAAGGAGGCTGACGGCATGCATTCCCTCTATAAATGTATGTGCAATCCCAGAAAGTGAAATACCAACTCCCACAATACCAATACATGTAAGTCCTATCCCTGGAGTCAAAAGATCCCAATCAGACATTCTTTAGTAGGTGAACTCAAGCTCACATAATTAATCTTTTCTTGTAACGTAGTCAGAATATGGCAGGATTTTTTAGAACATGATTATTTTAAATCCCAACTTACCTTAACAACTAAATGATCCATTAGAATAATAGTTAAAAAATCGCTCAAATTCATATCTGAATTACATTTTTACAAAAAAGGTTTATACAGTCCCGATTCAAGTCAAGAGAAAAGAATCTCATGAAAATTTAGTGAATAATATGTCAAAGCACTTATATTCAAGCAAGATAAGCTTACCATCGTATTTACAAATATGAGGGTTTGAAAATGCCTAATACTGGTATAGTAAAATATCATGTTAAACTTAAATTTGAAGTTGATGGGATAGTAGAAAAGGCCGATATAATAGGCGCAATATTCGGCCAGACAGAGGGTTTGCTAGGTCCTGAAATGAACCTAAATGAGTTGCAAAAAGTATCCAAGGTTGGCCGAATTGAAGTAAATGTTGATACCAAATCTAACACCACCAAGGGCGATGCCTTACTCCCTATGAGCACTGACATATCCACAGCTGCATTGATATCTGCCGCTATTGAAAGCATAGATAAAGTCGGACCATTTCAGGGTAAGTTTCTATTAGTCGGAATAGATGACATAAGAGCTATCAAGAAAAAAGTTATTGTGGATAGAGCCAAAAAAATAATTCAAGAATGGGCAACAAAGACAATAAGCGAAGGGGAAGAAATGCTACGAGATGTATATGACGCAAGCAAACCAGGCAAACTAACTACATTTGGAAAGGCTCAGTTAGCATGTGGAACTGGAGTATTCGATTCACCGTACATAATCCTTGTTGAGGGCAGAGCCGACGTGATTAATCTCTTACGTGCCGGTTTTGATAACTCTATTGCTATAGAAGGAGCAAAAATTGATGAGACTATTGTGAACCTGACAACAGGGAAGAAAGTCATAGCATTTTTAGACGGTGATAGGGCTGCCGACTTGATCCTAAAAGAATTGCAAGGATTAGTTAAGATCGATAAAGTTTTGAGGGCACCAGCTGGTAAAGAAGTAGAAGAGTGTACTCCCTTGGAAATATCTGAGATCCTAAAGGAAGTAGTTCAACCTACAGTGCAGCAATACGATGTTCCAATTCAACATCATAAGAGCGTAAAGAAATCAAAAAACAATGATAGTGACAATTTGACATATCAGGAATCAACTTTCAATAATGGCAAGAATACAGAAGATGATCCACAAATAACCATAGCAATCAAAGAAGTATATCCACAAATCAATGAAACTTTAGAGGCAATGCTTTTGGATAATTCGATGCATGTATTGTTAAAAATACCAGTATCAGAAATAATCAAGAGATTGGATTCATTAGAAGGAGCTAGATTTCTTGTTATGGATGGAATTATTACGCAACGACTTATTGATGCGGCGTACAAAGCAGGAATTGAGTATGTAGTTGGGCATCGAATGGCCGAATTAAAAAAATCACCGGAAATTACGGTAAGAACTTTTGATGAGATAGGTATTGGCAATTAGGGAACGATGCAAGATATAAAGTATGAGTACGTCTTAACCCTTGCTAAACTTTTACTTAAAGGCGCGAAAGATAACTTTGTTAAATTTACTAGCACCGATATTGGAATAGAGATAAATAAATCACAGCAGGCAGCTTCAAAAATAATTTTGGAACTCCAAGATTTGAAATATGTAGAGCGAGTTAAGAAAGGACACAGTTATATGATCAGAGTAACAGAGGAAGGTCTTGAATCAGTTAAGAAAATGTCAGATTTTTTTAACATGGCTTTATATTCATTACCTCAAATTATTCATTTTAATGGTACTTTGGTCTCTGGGATGGGAGAAGGAAAATACTACATGAGTCTTGAAGGCTATCGTAAGCAGTTTGAACGAAAGATTGGATATATTCCTTTCCCGGGCACATTGAATATTAAATTAATTGATTCACTGTCGTTAGAAAATAGAGCGAAAATTGAAAGTTTTCGTTACCAATTGATAGATGGATTCCATGATTCCGAACGAACATATGGTTGGGTCAAGTGTTACCCTGTAATAATAAATGGTAATAAAAATATTCAATCAGATTTATTGATTCTCGAACGAACACATCATGATAAGAACATGCTGGAGATTATATCTCCTGTTAATATCAAAAAAGTTCTGCGTGTAAAGAACGGTAACACTGTTAAGGTCACAATGCAAAATTAAAAAAGTTGAGAATCATATGTCATAAATTGAATGACCCAACTCTTCTTTAATTTGAGTACTTTTTGAACCGGGTAGAGGGGTGTTTAAGCGGATAACTCTACTATTTATCCCTCTTTTCAAGCAATTCATGGCAATTTCTTTCTCGGTATGTTTTTGATCGTACCCTAGGGCAATAATATCTGGCTTGACAAATTCTACAGTATCATACAACGTTCCTTCTCTACCAATGATTGCATAATCCACATATCTGATGGACGAAACTAGCTCTCTTCTAAGAAACTCATCATGGTATATTTTTCTATTTTTGTTTATTTTATGTGCTGTCGAACTCTTTGCTACCACAACAATCAATATGTCCCCATGACTTTTCGCATCCTTTAACGTATGAATGTGACCTGGATGAACAATGTCGAACACTCCACCAATCAATACAATTTTTAGTAGGCCTCTACCGAGGAAAGTTAATCTGAGTGGATTAGATTTTTCCACAAAACCACTTTCTGTCATTTCCTTAATTTTTAGATTAAATGTATATTCTGATATTGCAGTTCTATTCTTTAAATACTCTAAGGGCAAAATTTCAGAATCCAGTGAAGAAACATAGATCGATGTTAGAATAGCTTTATCTAAAGGCTCTATCATAAATTCGACATTATTTAAGGATCATTGTCTATTTAGTTCTATTCTCCCATTATATTGTTCTTTAATCAAGAAACCTTTAGTCCTAGGTGGTCAATAAGTATGTTCTACGGTTAAATGTATCATTAATTCAGAAAATACATAAGGACTTTGGTCAGGTGAAGTATGGAAGAGTAAATTTAGACTAGTTGGCTAGAAACCCTGACTCCCTTATTTTGTAGTAAAACTAATACCTAAATAATGCAAATTAGAAAAAAATAGTAGATGACAATTTCCCAAGTAGGCGCATATCCCTTATCCAAGGGTATTAAAATTTCAACAGTTGATAAAAAGGAAATCTCAAGCGGGACAGCGCTGATAAAACGTGGCTTTGCGCATATGCAGAAGCACGGTGTAATAATGGATGTAACTAATGTAGAACAGGCCCAGATAGCTGAAGACGCCGGAGCAGTAGCAGTCATGGTTTTGGATAAGCTTCCTTTTGATGTAAGAAATGCTGGTGGAGTGGCTAGAACTGCTAGCGTTAAAGTAATTCAAGCAGTATTGGATTCTGTAAGTATCCCGATAATGGCAAAGTGCAGAATAGGACACTTATCTGAGGCCAGCATCCTTGAAGAAATAGGAGTTGATATGGTCGATGAGAGCGAAGTACTTACTCCCGCTGATGAAAGTAGACATATTTGGAAGTGGAATTACACAATACCATTTGTTAATGGAGCCAAGAATTT
Organism: Nitrososphaeraceae archaeon; assembly: GCA_036557405.1. GTDB lineage: Archaea > Thermoproteota > Nitrososphaeria > Nitrososphaerales > Nitrososphaeraceae > TA-21. Next base: position 61,252 of record DATBHO010000009.1, on the reverse strand, counting down.
GGGGGAAGCACTGCGCAGGATAGAGGAAGGTGCTTCATTGATTAGAACGAAAGGTGAACCAGGAACCGGGGATGTGTCACATGCAGTAACTCACATAAGAATGGTAAATAACGAAATCAAAAAGATAAAGGGATTTTACGATAATAATGATGATCAGGAATTAATTAAGATTTCAAGGGAATTACAATCCTCATTTGAGCTAGTTAAAGAAACAGGTAAGCTTGGGAGATTGCCTGTTGTAAATTTTGCTGCTGGAGGAATATCTACACCAGCAGACGCTGCCCTTCTAATGAATCTTGGCTGTGATGGAATTTTTGTAGGTTCCGGTATTTTCAAAGCAGAAGATCCACTTGAAAGAGCAAAAGCTGTTGTTATAGGGACTACTTATTTCGATGATCCCACAACAGTTCTAGAGGCGCAGAAAATGATTGATGAAAAAAAATCAATGCTTGGTCTTGATGCAAAGAGCCTAAATTTAAGAATGCAAGAAAGAGGACCAACAGTATGAATGAGTTGCTAATTGGAGTATTGGGTCTTCAAGGTGATATAGAAGAGAATACCAAAGCAACTGCAGATGCAATTAAAGAAATGGTACTCAAAGGTAAAGTATTTCCTGTTCGTTACCCTGAAGAGATCCTGAAAATTGATGGACTGATTATACCTGGCGGTGAAAGTACTGTTATGGGATTACTAATTGCTATAAAGAATGGATTATTAGATGCGATTACAAAAATGTTACAAGAAGGTCTTCCTGTAATGGGAACGTGTGCCGGCATGATTGTTTTGGCCAAAAAAGCATACGATAAGGTTATTGGAAACAAGAATCAATTATTGCTAGGGGCCTTAGATATTGAAATAGAACGGAATTCATTTGGGAGACAGTATAAATCATTTGAATCAAACTTAGATATATCGGGAATAGCAAATAATTATAAGGGAATCTTTATACGGGCACCTACTGTAATTTCGATAGGGCCACGTGTGCAAATTCTGAGCAAGTTTGATGGAAAGATAGTAGCAGTAAAACAAGATAACATAATTGGAACTTCTTTCCATCCAGAATTATCGGGTGATTACAGAATGCACAAATTTTTTATCGATTTGATAACAAATTGGAAGAAAACAATTAGTTGATAATAAAAATTTCAGCCGATACTTATTAACTTCGAATTAAATTAAGTGCTGAACCTGCCTTGAACCAATCTATTTGTGAAGAGTTGTATGAATGTCTTAACAAAATGTCATCATCAGTCTTGTTACTACGGTATATAACACACTTAAGGTATTTACCTTCCTGGAGATTTTTAATATCTAATATACTTAATCTATCATCCTCCAATATCTTGTCATAGTCTTTTGGGTTTACAAAAGTAAGAGCAAGTATTCCTTGTTTTTTCAGGTTAGTTTCGTGTATCCTGGCAAAGCTCCTAGCAATTACCGCACAACAGCCTAAATAGCGCGGTGTCATTGCGGCATGTTCTCGACTACTTCCTTCACCATAGTTACCATTGCCAATTATTATCCATTTTATTTTTTTAGATTTGTATTCACGCGCTATTTGGGCCAGTAGTTGCATCTCATGATTAAACATATTCTTACCTTTTCCCACTTGATCTTCATGAAAAGCATTAACAGCACCTAGAAGAAGATTATCGCTTATTTTGTCAAGATGTCCTCTATACCTTAACCAAGGCCCAGCAGGCGAAATATGATCAGTGGTACACTTACCTTCGATCTTAACCAGAATTGGTACTTTTTCAAAATCGTTCCCGTCCCATTTAGAAAAAGGTTCCAGTTTTTGAAGCCTGGAACTATTCGGATCTATGGTTACTTCTAGATTTTGATATTCCTTTGAAGGTGGAAGATAAACGTCCTCATTGAATGCAAAACCATTTGATGGGATCTCTGGTGCGACCTTGGGCGGATTTAGTTTGAATTTTGTACCATCAATTGCGGTTAATTCGTCTGTTAAAGGATTAAACGAAAGTGTACCTCCTAAAGCCAATGCTATTACCAATTCCGGGCTGCCAATAAAGTTCATTGTTTCCCTTCTTCCATCATTACGACCAGGAAAATTTCTATTGTATGATGTCACTATTGTATTAGGTTCGCCTTTCTTAAGCTCGGGTCTATTCCATTGTCCAATACATGGACCACAAGCATTTGCTAGTACATTTGCTCCGATATCCTTTAATGCTCTCATCTGGCCATCCCTTTCTATTGTACCTCGTATCATTTCAGATCCTGGGGTAACTTGGAGAGGAACCTTTACTTTCACACCTTTTGACTTTGCTTGTTCAGCAATATCCGAAGCCCTTGACATGTCTTCGTATGATGAGTTTGTACAGCTTCCAATTAGCGCCACAGAAATGGTATCAAGGAATTTATTTTTTTTAATCTCACTTGCCAGTTTCGATATGGGTCTTGCTAAGTCAGGCGTGTGTGGTCCAACTATATACGGTTCAAGGCTAGAAAGGTCTATCTCGACCAGTTGATCAAAATAAATGTGGGCTTTTTCTCTTTCTTTTTTAATCTCTTCTTCTATTTCATTATCTAGTGTGAATAAATTTCTGTATTTGTTAGCTAGATCTGCAATACCTTCACGCTTTGTTGCCCTAAGATAAGTCTCCATCTTTTCATCATACGAAAAGATTGAGCATGTCGCACCTATTTCTGCACCCATATTAGTTATAGTCGCTTTTCCCGTACAGCTAATGGTTCTAGATCCAGGACCAAAGTATTCAATTATCGCATTTGTACCTCCGTACACTGTAAGTTTGGAAGCTACATATAGTATGATATCCTTGGGTGATGTCCATCCATTAAGTTTTCCAGTCAATAACACTCCAATACGTTTTGGAAATAAAAGTTCCCATGACATTCCTGTCATTACTTCCGCAGCATCAAGACCGCCTACACCTATTGCAATCATTCCGAGGCCGCCTGCATTGGGTGTATGTGAATCAGTTCCTATCATCAAACCTCCTGGAAATGCATAATTTTCAAGGACCACTTGGTGAATTATTCCAGAACCTGGTTTCCAGAATCCAATACCATATTTTCTTGATGCTGATTCAAGAAACTTGTAAACTTCATTATTTTCATAAAGCGCCAGTTTTGTATCGGCTACGCCACCGGTCCTTGCCTGAATTAGATGGTCACAATGCACCGTAGTAGGAACTGCTACACTCTTCAGATCTGACTGCATGAATTGCAAAAGTGTCATTTGACCTGTCACATCCTGCAAAGCAACTCTGTCTGGATCTAGTAATACGTAATCTATTCCAGATTGAAATTCTCTACTTATTATTGCATCATGAAAATGACCCACAAGAATTTTTTCTGAGGCAGTGAGGGGTCTACCTAAGATCCTTCTATACACCTTCACATTATTCTGTAGCTTTACATAAGTTGAAGAAATAATATCTAAATATGTATTAGTCTCCATAGATTGAAGCTAGTTTATTTCATATTTAATTATTCATTATTCCTATTTTTCATTTGTAGTGCATTAAGGACAGCGATGATAAGACGTACTTTTGTTAGACGCAACTTATGTTGATTGAGAAAGTAAGAGTCTGACTATCTTTCTTGTTGATTCTGGGAAATTCTATACAACAATATCGTGATCACGTTCTTTTTATGAATATCGAACAGAACAGGTGGTTAATCTAAAATCTGAGATAGAATTGATTTTGGATTTGGGTTACCCCGAAGATTGAACTATTGATTCAAGTCAATTAGAACAATTCCTCTTGCGGAGATATGACTAATAACGTTTATACGTGTATGCGGGAGGTGGGATTTGAACCCACGAACCCCTAAAGGACAGGATCCCCAATTTATAAGATCTTAAGTCCTGCGTTTCCAAATCTTATTCTCGTTGTTATTTGGCCAGGCTCTACAACCCCCGCACGAACCAATGAAATTTGGTAAATGGATCGTAATTAAACGTTATAGATTGCACTCTTAATATTAGATATCTTAATGAAACCCTACTTTTGTTCTATGTCTTGTTTTCAAAATGCCTTGGTAGCTCAGCCTGGTAGAGCGTTGCCTTGGTAAGGCAAAGGTCCCGGGTCCAAATCCCGGCCAAGGCTTCCAGATGTATGGTTATTGTTGTCATTAGTCGATTATGATTTTTCAATTTCTAATTCAAGTCAATAATCAGATCGCTAGTATTCAGTTACTTGAATAACTGCCTAACAATGTAAACTTGGTGTATATTATTAAACTACAAATTTTCTTTTTTGTGTGAATGCAAACTCCTTAATTTTTCATGTAATTGATCGATTGATAAGGTAAGCCCAATATCCTTTGCATATGGTTGTCCTTTTGCAAAAGCTTTTGCAATATTTCTAACAAATTCTATACTGATTTTTGGTGGTAACGGAGCTTCAAACGGATCTATATGAGCATCAACTATAACAGGTATTTTGTCCTCCATCATAGCTTCATGTATGACCGGCTTTACCTCTTCTATTTTTGTTATCGAAAATCCCTTACCACCACACGCTTCAGCGATTTTGACAAAATCAATAGGTGAAAATTCTATCCCGTATTCTGGGTTACCAAGAAAAGCCATTTGTTCCCATCTTATCATTCCCAAAATTAGGTTATTCAGTATTATGACCTTTATTGGAAGATGATATTGAACGGCAGTTGCAAATTCACTCATGAGCATGGTAAATCCACCATCTCCAACAAATGCAATGCTCTGATTGTCTGGATATGCAATTTTGGCGGCAATGGCATAAGGTACCGCACAACCCATTGTTGCAAGCGATCCTGATCCTGAGAACCTCATACCATGCTTTATTTTTAAAAATCTCGCAGCCCAACAAGTATTGATTCCGCTATCTGCTGATATTATTGCACTATCGTCCAGTGCTTCTGATACTGCGGCAGCGATAACTTGAGGCTTTATGGGTTCATCAACACGACTGCTCTGTTCTTTTAATAAATCATTCCATTTCTTCATAGCATGCTGTTTTGATCTTAGAAAATCTAAACTTGGATCGTCCTTTCTTGCAAGAGTTCTTCTATCATGCAGTAAGGGAATTAACTCTGATAGCACTAGTTTGGAATCTCCTATAAGACCAATCTTAACAGGATATCTTAATCCAATTTTTTCCGGTTTTATATCAATCTGAATTCCTATTGCCCTTCCTGGCTTTGGCAAGTATTCTATGTACGGAAAGGATGTTCCTACCATGAATAATATATCACATTCAGTCATGGCATCGCTTGAAGGTTCAGTTCCCAAGAAACCAATTCCCCCCAAGCTATATGGATGATCGTCAGGAATAACAGCTTTCCCTAACATTGCTTTTATTATGGGCGCATTCAATTTCTCAGCTACGCCTACGATTTCTTCTGAAGCATTCAATGCACCTTGACCGACCAAGATTACAATTTTGTTCCCCTTATCAAGAATTTCAGCTGTTTTTTCAATCAAATTTCTATTAGCAGAAGTTGGAGGTACAAAGATATCAGACGTATGGCCAGGAACTTTGTGTCTTGAATAATGTCCCTCTAGTTTTTGTTCCTGTACGTCAGCTGGTACATTTAGATGGCTAACTCCTTTACGAACATATGCCGTTCTACATGCAATGTCTACTGCCATTTCCGCCTGTTGTGGTGATCCTATTATACTGTTGTAAACTGAAACATCAGAGAAAAGTTGTAATAAATTCACATCCTGCTGAAAGCTTGAATTCATTAAATCAGTAGATGTTCCTCCAGTAATCACAATTAGGGGTGTGTTGTCCGCCTTAGCGTCATACAACCCGTTCAATAGATGTATTGCGCCCGGACCTGCTGTTGCCGTACATACCCCAAGCTTTCCTGTATATTTTGCATAACCGCACGCCATCAATGCGGCGGACTCCTCATGTCTTACAAGTATGAATTTGATCTTGTCTTTTCTCATCCTCAAAGCCTCTATAAATCCGTTGATGCTATCTCCAGGTATACCAAAAACAACATCAACATTCCAATCAATGAGCGCCTCAGCCAATATATCTCCAGTTTTTAGATCGTCGTATTCACTCATATGATATTATTGGTCCGTATTTCTAATAAATCTAAACGAACTGAATTTTTCTCGAGTTCGCAATTCTTTTCACGAATTTTGAGAATATCTAATATAGGGGTTAGATTTCCTCAATAAAATTACATACTCAAGACCAGTATGTTGTATAAATCGGACGAGCTCAAAATTAAAAATTAGCGATTCAAAATAACATATGTTTTTATCGAACACTCTAGTACAATAAATATCCAATGATGGTGTTCTTGGATTCTGTTTGGAGTATCTAAATGGCTTTAAAAATGAGATACCTAGAGCTCAATAGGAAAGTAAGAGATGTACGAATGTTGGCGATTCAAGGAATCGCAGAAGCAGGATCGGGACATCCAGGAGCGTCTTTCTCAGCAGCGGAAATAATGGGAGTTCTATATTTTCATAAAATGAAACACAGACCAAGTGATCCTTTATGGGAAGATAGAGATTTTTTCATTAATTCGAAAGCGCATTCAGCACCAGGATACTACGCAGTATTAGCTACAGCAGGATACATCGATGCAAAGGAAGTGAAGACACTAAGAAAACTTGGCTCGCGACTCCAAGGACATCCAGTTAGATATTCAGAGCACCAAAAAAATCACAGCTTTCCAGGCATAGAATATTCAGGCGGATCTGAGGGAATCGGTTTATCAGTATCAATAGGGATAGCGCTTGCCAAGAAAAGAGATGGCAAAAAAAACAGAGTTTATACTATGATTGGTGATGGTGAATCAAATGAGGGACAAATATGGGAGGCTGCCATGGCGGCTTCTAAATTCAAATTGGACAACCTAGTAGCTATCTTGGATAGAAACAAGATTCAGCAGGACGGATTTACCGAAGAAATAATGCCTTTAGACCCTGTTAGAGACAAGTGGACTGCATTTAATTGGAATGTAGTAGAGGTAAATGGCCACAAGATAGAAGAGATAATTGATGCATTGAGTAGAATTGAAAAAGTTGAGGACAAGCCATCAATAATTATTGCGAATACCACTAAGGGCAAGGGAATTAAGCATATGGCTAATAATCCACAATGGCATGGAAAAGCTCCTCCAAAAAAACACGTTCCAATTTTACTAGAAGAACTTCAAAGTGAAATTTTGATAGCACCATCTATCATTGCAGGAGAGCCTGAAAATTATGAAGAAAAAGTAAGAAGAGCTGAACGTGCTGGTGCTGATCTTATTCACCTGGATATAATGGATGGTAAATTTGTACCGAGTACTTCATTCTTTGCAGATACTATCAAACACCTAAGAAAGATCTCAAGTGTTCCTTTTGATGCTCATTTAATGATTGAAAAACCAATCAACTATGTAGAAGAATATGTAGCTGCCGGTTGTGATATTATTACAGTTCATGTTGAAGCATGCACTGAGTCTGAATTTGAGGAAATAAACAAAATGCTACTAATGGCTGGAATCAGTCCTGGAATTGCTATAAATCCAGGAACTAAATTTCCATCTTGGCTTATTAGGCATCTTGATAACATAGATGTTATGATAGTAATGTCAGTGAACCCTGGTTTTGCAGGTCAGAAATTTATTCCAGATGCATTGGATAAGATGGCAGAAATAGTAAAGACCCTGAAGAGCAACAACTATAAAGGATTCATTGAGGCTGATGGAGGTATTGATGCAACAACGCTTCAACAAGTTTTTGATGCAGGGGCCAGAATAATGGTCGCTGGTAACGCAGTATATGGCTCACCAGATATCAATTCGAATATTATCCAGTTGAGGCATAAGGCTAATGTTGCAATTGAAACAAAATTATTAGAACTCGCAACTATAAATGACATGAGATCTGATTGGATAAAATCACGTAAAAATATGCTTATACCTTTGGCAAAGGAGCTTGGAATTGAGGAGGATCTTCATGCAATTAAGTGATAAGAATATTATATCTGACATGCGAACTGCCTATGGGAAAGCATTAGTACAATTAGGTTCAAAAGATCCTAACATTGTTTGCGTAGGAGCTGATACCACTGATTCACTTAAAACAAAGCTATTTGGCGATAAATTCCCTACTAGATTATACAATGTTGGAATTGCAGAAGCAAATCTTGTCTCGATAGCTGCTGGATTGGCTATTGCAGGTAAAGTAGTTTTCGCAAGTACGTACGCTGCATTCTTACCAGGCAGATGTCTTGATCAGATTAGGAATACAATATGTTATCCATTTCTCGACGTTAAACTAGTTGTATCGCACGCTGGACTTACAGTTGGCCCAGATGGTGCCTCTCATCAACAAATCGAAGACATATCCACAATGCGAACGATTCCAAACATGAGGGTACTTGTTCCTTCAGACTCCGTATCGGTAAAAAATTTGATTCCCCTTCTATGCTATACTCCCGGACCGTTTTTTATGCGTCTAGCACGTCCATCAAATTCTAACATATATGAAGGTAGTTTTGATCAGTTTGATATTGGCAAAGGTAACGTTATTAGAGATGGTTCTGACATTACTCTAATCGCGTGCGGACTTATGGTTTTAAAGGCTATCGATGCAGCACAAACACTCGAAAAAGAATATGATGTGTCTTGCAGAATCATTGACATGTACTCCATCAAACCAATTGATGTTGAGCTTGTATATCGTGCAGCAATTGATACCAGCGCAATTGTTACTATTGAAGAACATAATATTATAGGAGGCTTGGGGAGTGCTGTCTGTGAAGTTACGGCAGAAAATCATCCTGTCATTGTACAAAGAATGGGAGTAGCAGATGTTTTTGGTGAATCTGCTAGAGAAACTGAGATAGAGTCACTTTTGAATAAATACCATTTGAGCTCGGATCATATTGTAGAATCTGTTCTTAAAATCAGGAAAAGGATAAAGAAATGAAAATTTTTCTTGATACTGCAAATATTGAATCTATCAAGAAATTTGTTGATATGGGAATAGTTGATGGAATTACAACAAATCCTACCCTGATCTCTAGGGAGAAAGGCCATCCTGAGGATATCATGAAAGAGATTGTAAAAATTGTAAAGGGTCCTGTCAATTTGGAAGTTGTGGGCACAAAAACTGAGGAAATGATTAAAGAGGGAATGAGGTTAAGAAAATTTGGTGAAAATGTTGTTGTAAAAGTTCCAATGACAATGGATGGGTTAAAGGCAGTAAGAAAACTCGCCGTTAATAAAATTAAGACGAACGTAACTTTGATCTTCTCATCAAATCAAGGATTGTTAGCTGCAAAAGCAGGTGCATCATATGTTAGTCCGTTTATAGGAAGACTTGATGACGCTGGACAGGAGGGCATGATTGTTATTAATGAAATAGTACAGATGTTTAGCAATTATGGTTATCAATCTGAAGTTTTGGTTGCTAGTGTAAGACATCCAATTCACGTTATACAAGCAGGTAAGTTGGGTGCACACATTGTAACACTCCCACCTGATATATTATCAAAAATGATAACCCATCCTCTTACTGATAAGGGTTTATCTCTGTTCCTTTCAGACTGGGAAAAAGTTAAGAAAGAACACAATTACACAATCTAAATTTATTCAACGTAAGTTTGGAATGATAATAAACCTCTAAAAACATAAATGACTAAACCTGTAAGAGGGAAAGAACCTTTGTTGGGATTTCATGGAGTTGGCTAACTACCATAATCCGTTCGTACTCTAAGTACTTTAGATTCAAACCAATATTGACAGCTGTATTTACAGTTTTGCCTACACCTACAGCAACCATGTGGATTCCACTCATCTTGTAGGTTTTGATTGCAGAGCGAACCGCATTATAGTCAGAAGGCTCGCCATCTGTCAAAGTTATCATTATATCGGGCTTATATGACTTCATTAATGGTAACAATAAGCTATAAATCTCTGCAAGAGGTGTTCCACCGCTTGCCTTAATTTGAACCAGATTACGTGCAGTTATAGAAGTCCATTTAGCATCTGGATGCTTAATTACCCAACATGAAACCTTCTTGTTTTTAGTACTAAATGCATAGGCAGAAAATTTAACATCTAAAAATTTCAAAACTTCACAAAGAGCGACCGTTGCCTTTTTGTATTCTAATTCGTAATCGTCTATGCTGCTGGAATGGTCTAATAATAATACAATTTTGGTTCTTATAGTATTTTTAAAATCCGTGAGAAATGGTTTTGGTTGTGATTCTATCACGGATTCTATATCAATCTCATCACCCATTATGTCATGGGTTTCTTTCCATCCTCTTTTCCAAGATCTAACTACAGACTTTAATCTTGTAATTAAATCGTTATCATAAATAATACTTTCGTCCAAATTGACACTATCGGGCACTTCCAAACCAAACTGTTCCATTGATGAAAAACCTTTATTGTCTGTTTTCTTACTCTCATTTAGAAGACTTTGGTATTCACTAAATATCTGAATACCAACTAAAATATCATTAGTCGATTTCTCATTTTCTTTATTTCGTACTTTTATCACCCTTTCTATTTCTTTTATCAAATTTTTTTCGGTCATAGATAATCCAAGTTTACTCCTAGGAGTAACAATTGGGATTGTGAAAAGGGAATCAATTTGAAGAATCCTGATGATCTTAGGAATTTCATGTTCAATTCTTTCAGTTTTGTACTTTTTTTCTATTGCTTCATCAATCAACTCTCTGGCAAAGTCAACTGCATTTTGAACCCGATCTAATTCTGAGCCAAACAGTTCTCCCTTTACATACCCCGTAGTAAGGTATTGAGAGAATGCCTCCACAACCTTATGTTTCCCGTATAGTGAATTCAGTATAGGGCGTGATAACCATGAAATTCCTTCATTAAATATAACTTCATTTTCCATACCTTTCCATTCATTTAGCCCTAAAATTTCTACCCTCTTCAATTCTATCGAGTTCAAAATAAATCCAAATGCATGATCGTTACTTAGAGCTTTTGTTGAATGTGCTAATCGCATTGATTCATACCATAACGAAACACGCCATTGACGATATTTTTGAAATTCAGTGCCACTATAGTATCTTAAGGAGGGCATAGAAATGGTATTTTTTTCTAAATTGGTTGTAGGTGCTTTATCTTCTATTAATAAAATGGTCGCCTTTTTATTTCCAGACCATCTTCTAGAAAGAAACGTTCCTAAATCTAAAAGGACGTCATTCCGCATAGAAAAATTTTGTAAATTAGAGAAAGACATTTTGTCACACAAAAATAGATGTTATCATATCCATTACCTTTCTATATTCTACTTCTCCCCACTGATCGTAAACATTCGCATATACTACCTCAGCAGCTTTCTTTGGCGTTACTTTATTTCTTAACAACTTTGCAAATGCTATGGACTCTCTTATACTAGGACTGTAGTAAAGCTCCTCTAGGGATGCCGCTTCTCTTAGGCTATTTGCTAGTTTTAGTGCATTGTCTATATCGCTTTCGTTTGAAGCATCAAAATTTACATGGTGTTTAATAATCTGCTTCTCAATTTCTTTAGGTGGATATTCGAGTCTTAGTCTAACAGGAAATCTACTCAATAACTGTGGCGGTAGTTCTTTGGTTCCCTCATGAGATAAAGGATTGATTGTAGCAAATACAAACCAGTCATCGGATGCCCTTATTACTTGACCTTCAGCTTCCTTCAGGACAATTTGTCTTCTATCATCTAGAGCTTCATCCAGACGCAAAAGTACATCAGCTTCTGCCGCATTGAGTTCATCCAAATATAGAATTCCTCCGTCTCTCATGGATTTTATCAATATACCTTCCACAAATGTAACTTCACCTTGATTCAACGTTTTGGTTCCAACTAAATGTGATTCACGAGTTCTTAAACTAAAATTAATTGAATAAAGTGTTTTTCCAATATCAGAAGCGAATTTCCTAACCAAACTTGTTTTCCCAGTTCCTTTTGGTCCTATTATAAGTACAAAAAGGGCGGAATCATATGCTTTCTTAATTACATTAAGCGAATTATTCCAATCAAAATAATCAAAGTCTGAGGGGTCTTTTGTCATCCATTATTTATTTTTAGGACATGTTAATAAAAACTAATTGTTGATTTTCATTTCGACCTTAATATAGACTTTTTATCATTCAAGTAATCAGTGATTAGAATCTTGTCTATTTCAGCTGGATTAATATAATAAGATCTTCCCTTAACGTATTTTTCTAATTCATTTACATAGCTCAACAGTGAAACTTCCTCACTTACCATGATTGTATCTATGTCAATACCTGATCTATGACATTTTTTTGCTTCTAAAATTGTTTTTTCGCCGATATATTGGTCAACTTGTCTGTATCTGTAACAAAGGTAAACTAATTTCCCTGACTTAGTATCAAGTGATAAATCCTGTTTTTCTTTTACTAAATTTACAGATTCCCCGTCAGGAACGTAAAATTGGGAGTAGGGCCTTTCACTTATTATTTTCCCACGTTCCTGTTCTGTGTCAATAAAACAGGCACTAGGGTGACCGTCCGTTATAAGAACTATCTTTTTGTTAATGGTAGTTTCATTTTGAAGTATCTTTTTTGCTAGTCTAAATGCGGCTTGGTAGTTCGTATAGTGCATAAATCCTACACCAGATTCAAATGTTTTTAGATATGGGATATCGTATGGTGAGACCTTTGAGGCCAGTGCCCCAAACCCGACTACATAAATTGTGTCTGACGGGAAAAATTTTTGATTCAGTAGGTACAAACTCCACAATGCTTTTTTTGCTGCTTCAATTCTGCTCATATCACCAAACATCGTTGAATATCTCATTGTAGAACTCAAATCAATACAATAAACAATAGCAATACTCACATCTCTCTTTGTTTCATAAATTTCCAAATCGTCTGCTTGAAATTCGATCGGTAATTGAACAGGTAATTTGGATCCAGATCTTCTTTCGATGGCATTTAATAATGATCGTGGGACATTAATCAATCTCAGATCGTCACTTAGTTCGTATTTTTTTGTAGAATCCAAATTTAAAGAACCAATTCCACTAGAAGTTGTCTCATGGAGTCCAATGGTACCCTTATTTAGCGCTCTGACAACATCTTCTAACAATCTTCCTCCTACCGCAAAAAACCCCTTTTTGCTCAACCATTTTCTTGAATCCTTGATATACCCTAAATGTTGGAGTTCGGCAATTATTGACGACGCCTTATTGAGGGACTTTGTTTCATTTGATTGGTTTTCACTATTGTTATTTTCCTTCTTATTCTTAAAATTCTTTAATTCCTGTTCAATATCTTCGAGCTTGGGCTGATCTTCTTTCAGAATTTCCCTACCTAAGATTTTGAGAAAATCCTGGAGTAAGTTTTTTGGGATTGTATTCGTTGGGGCTTTATCTTCCTTTTCTTCAGGAAAATTTACGATATTATAATAAGTAAATTTCTTGATATTGTTACTATCTTTCTTACTAGATGTGGACATAGACTCCTTCTTTTCGATCCAATATTGGCGGGTCAGTAAATCTAAAACCTTCCAATATTAATTCAGTTACTGATGCAAGGTACTCGGGATCTTTCAGATCATTAAAAATGTCAATATTTGATGAGGTCTCCATTAAACTTTCCTCAAATTGCTTTTGATCTTGTATTAAATTGCCATTCACAATTTCAATTATTTCACTTAATGAATTGAATCTATTTATCTGCGATTGATAGCTTTTAGGATTGTTTTTGTTTCCCGTGATGTCTTGAGAGACAAAAAAATTCTTATTAATTTTAAATTCATTCTTTAGATTCATAATTTTTTCATGGGGTACGGTATTAAGATAAACAATAGAAGTTTTCTTAATTGCGTCAGATATTATAGTATCAAGAATATTTATTCTATTTTCATAGCTATCATCTATTTCTGATAATTCAAATTTCGAAGTTTGGTGAATACAATAAATGTCACTAAAACGCGGAACAGTCTTAATGTTATTAATTATGCTTCTCACCCTCTCTACTTCTGATACCAAGACTTCTAATGAATGAATCGACATCCTTACACTAACCCCTTTTTCATGGTTTATTTCAGGATGGTGTCTTGCAATTCTTGTAATTTCAGCAAGGGTTCGTAGGATGAAAATTGGTAAGATTAAGTTCTGTGGATTGGATATATTTGCCTCTTGAATCATTATCTTCATTTCGTCGTAAACGTTATTTGGATACCGAGTAATGATGTGACTCTTTAATCTGTCATAGAGAGGTTCAATTATTTTTCCGGAGTGCGTATAATCTATTGGATTTGCCGTTGATATTATTCTTGTATTTGGTTTGAATATCACAGGGTATGATCCTGTAGTATAGATTCCTTCTTGTAAGACACTCAATAAGGCTACCTGTTTTCGTGGGTCCAGCACAGGCAATTCATCAATACAAAGAACTCCGTGCCTTGCAAGGAGAAGCTGACCAGGTGAGTAGGATTCCATATTATAAATTTCTACACCTCTTTTTGCTATTTTAATAGCGTCTATCTGACCTACAAGATCCTTTACTGAAATATCTGGCGTCGCAAGGAGATACTTGAAGCGATTAGATCCATCAATCCATACAATTTTCGTATCAAGTCTATTATTTCTTATCTTGTCTTCTGTTTCAGTAGAAACATAAAATTCTGGTCTATTACGAATTATTTCCTTATCATTCAATAATGAAACCAATTCGTTTTCTGGAATTGAAGTTGGAATATCATTAGTAATAGATCCTTCTACTATTGGAATTGGAGAAAGTAGATTCCTTGCTATCGTTTCTGCAATCTTTGTCTTTGCCTGTCCAATTTGACCGACAAGCAATATGTCATGGCCAGAAAGTATCGCTCTATTAAGAGAAGGAACAATATCCTCATCATAACCGATAATTCCTGAATATGGAAACTGTTGTTTTTTCAATTTTATAATTAAATTTCCTCGAAGTTGGTCATTTGCAGATATTGGTTTATAATTGATTGATAACAAATCTTCAAGGGTTTTTATTTCTTGATAGTTTTTAGGAAAACCGAAAATTGTTGCCGGATAATTCGGATTTGATTTGTAACTTTTGTGAACAATATCCTTAAAATTTTCAGAAATCAATTATTCATCAGCTCATCCTATTAACAGATTTAAAGCTTTCAAGGTTTATTTTGGTTTTTATTTACTTTGATTCATTTATTTTATTTCGGCATTTTTGGTCAGCATGGTTTTTATTTCGGAAAATGATCGACGTATCTGTTGTCGACATCTGAGTATAAACATATCCTGAGAATCGCAGGCAAAGATATAGAGGGCAGCAAAAAGATAATAATTGCCCTAAGCCAGATTAAGGGTTTAGGATATAACGTGTCACAAGTAATACTACAATCTTTAAACATCAATTCTAATATGAGAATAGGCTTTTTAACGGAAAAAGAGGTGAGCGACATTGAAGCTGCAATAAAAAATCCCTCTTTGATAGGTATTCCAAATTGGTATCTTAATAGGAGAAAGGATAGTGATACGGGCTCAGACAAACACTTGTTAACTTCTGATCTTGATTTTACCATTTCAAATGATATAGAAAGAGAAAAAACAGTTTATAGCTGGAGGGGCTATAGGCATATGTTCGGGCTCAGAGTTAGGGGTCAGTGTACCCGAACTACTGGACGAAAAGGTGGCGCAGTCGGAGTGAAAAAGGTTGTAATGAGACCTTCAGCCGGTACTGGTGGAGGCGGAGCAGAAGCAAAAGAAACCAATGCACCTGTACCTGAATCTGCTTCTGCTGGTCCTGAGGCTTCGAGTCCAAAAGGCAGTGCACAGAAATCACCAGAAACTAAGGAATAGTGGGGTAGCATGGGCGATCCGAAAAAGTTAAGAAAAAGTTACAGAAGACCAAGAAGAATATGGAATTCTGATCAACTAAATTCAGAACTCTTTATAATCGGTTCATATGGACTCAGGAACAAAAGGGAATTATGGAAGGCTCAAACAAAGGTTGCGAATTTTAGAAATCAAGCAAGAAAATTACTAGCTCTGACTTTAGAGGAGAGACAAGAAAAGGAATCGCTTCTCTTATCATTCCTTAACAGGCTAGGATTGGCTAATACTTCATCTTTGGATGATATTTTGAATTTGAAAATTGAAGATATACTTGAGAGAAGGCTGCAGACAATAGTGATGCGAAAAATGGGCATCAAATCTCCATTTCAGGCTAGGCAAGTGGTAGTCCACGGGCATGTATCAGTCGGCAATCAAAAAGTAAATTTACCTGGATATTTGGTAAAGAAACAAGATGAGTCAAAGATATTGGTTCATGTGGAGGTTCCGGGAAAGGCAACTGATGCAGCAGCAAGTTAATAATAAAAAATAATTCAAATGCTATCAGTAGATATTTCGTCTACAATGTCTATGGTATCTATTTTTCCATCCGAATCCATATCGAATCCCTGAACAACGAGTGCCCAATTACTACCATGTTTGAATTTTCTTAAAATTTCATTTCCATGGTTAGTTAGAGCTATAATTGCTGATTTTGTACCTGCTGACCTCACTCCTGCAAGAATTAGAATGTTGACCTTCTCAGAAAAAGGATTCCTGATCTTTGCAATCAGACCATGATTGTCTAGAGTATGAGTCTTTCCACGTGGACCTATTAAGCCAGACCAGTAATTAGTTTCATCAAATCTTATTGGCAAATATCTGTTAAATTCTGATGTGATAATATTTGTTCCAGGACCGCCAATTGATATGATATTTTCCGTTCTTGCCATTTTTTCCGACTTTGCATCGACATCTAGTTTTACGACAAAATTCTGGGAAATACCACAATAGCTACCCAAGAAAAAAGCCAGCTGTGCTGCATAGTGTCCATCTCTAGCAGAAGACCTATAGGGACCATGTGGGTCTGGAGCACCGACAACTATAGTACCATTGAACGTCCCATCGTCAATAAAGTCTTGAAAAAATGTTTGAACGTTACGGTTAATTTTTCCATTTTTTATATTTTCAAATTTCCTTTCTCCCCAACTCATCTCAATGCCAAACGCCGCATATTCTGTTTTGTATAATTTTGCTGTCCCTCCATGTACAAACGAAGTTTCAACTTGACCGATTGCTCTGATTGCCAGTAATTTTCTTATGTAGTAATAGGCACTCTGTTCATATATCTTGAGTTCCTTTGCAATTTGTGCTGGATACATTGGGTGGCCTGCCAATAAATTTACAATTTTCCACGCTATCGGATTAGATAAAATACGCATTTCACTAGGCTTTTCCAGAATCGAAATTTCTTTTGAGAATGTATTTTCATCAGCGGAATAAATCAAGTTTTTTTTATTCATCAAACATTAATTGATTAACCATTATATATTAAGATTGTCTGGTGTGTAAAATTACATAATATCGTTATAATTTATTTACATTTATGCAAGGGAGTATTGGTAAAAGGAGTTATAATTTTTTTTGTAGTGGTAACATATGATATTAGTAATCATTTTAAGGTAATACAAATGGTAAAATTGTATTATGTGTTCGATAATAGGATATAAGGGCAATGAACACGCATCTTCCGTTCTAGTTGAAGGTCTTAGAAAGATGGAATATAGAGGTTACGATAGTGTGGGTGTCGCAACCATTAAATCAGGAAAACTCTTGATACGAAAAGGAGTCGGTAAAGTTGCAGACGTCAATAAATCTCTCAGACTTGACGAGCTGCCCGGTAAATTAGGTATTGGTCATACAAGATGGGCAACACATGGCGGTATTGTTGATTCTAATGCACATCCTCATCTTGCATGTAAGTCTACAATTGCAGTTGTACATAATGGTATAATAGAAAATTATAGGGAGCTGAAGGATGAGCTCTACAGGTCGGGTCACGAATTCAAGAGTGAAACTGACAGTGAGGTAATTGCTCATCTTTTGGAGGAATATTTTGAAATTACTGGGGATATCAAATTGTCCATGATCTTTACATGCAAGCGATTGCAAGGCTCTTTCGCATTTGTTGCTATATTTAACTCATCTACACTATGTGGCGCTAGGTATGACGAACCACTTATACTAGGAGTTGGTAACGATGATTATTTTTTATCTAGTGATATTCTGGGGTTCTTAAATTATACCGATCGTGCAATTTTCCTGGATAATCGCGATATAGTTGTAATAAACGATAACGACATCTCTTTTTTCAATTTTGATGGAGATAGAGTATCGAGAAGAATGACCCAAGTAGCCTGGGAGCTTGGTGATGCAGATAAAGGAAAATACTCTCACTATACGCTAAAGGAGATTCATGAACAGCGACATACAATAGTGAAGAGTCTGCAGCAGGATAAGAAAAATTTAGAAAAATTCTGCGATATTGTGACGGCGGGCAAAAATATCTATATCACTGGGAGTGGCACAAGTTACCATTCTGCATTACTCGCAAAGCAAATTTTTTCAAAATCTAAGATTCATGTTGAGACCATAATGTCAAGTGAATTTCAATATTCATCTGATATGTTGGATGAAAATTCAGTTCTATTGGCAATATCTCAAAGCGGTGAGACCGCCGATGTTATTCAATCTGTAAAATCTGCAAAGACAATGGGTGCTAAAGTTATTTCGATAGTTAATATTCCTACTTCCTCTCTTGCAAGATTGAGTGATTCTTATCTTGAACTAAACTGCGGTCCAGAGATAGGTGTTGCTGCAACTAAGAGTTTTACAAGTCAAATTGCTTTGTTGTACTATGTCGCGGACATAATTGGTAGAAAATCAGATGGGATTTCAAGTAGTAAAGACATACTGGTCAAAGCCGTGAGTCAGGTGTTAGAATTAGATTCACAAATTGAAGGAGTTGCAGATCAATTAAAACATTCAAAAGATGTGTATATCCTTGGTCGATCTCTACATTTTCCGATATGTCTGGAAGGAGCATTGAAAATAAAGGAATTATCGTATATACATGCGGAAGGAATGGCCGCAGGGGAATTAAAACATGGTCCTTTAGCATTAATAGATACCAATAGTATAGTAATAGTCTTAAACCCAAGTGATTCTACTTATGGCGATACTTTATCAAACATTCATACAATAAAATCAAGAGGCGCAAAAATAGTTGGCATTTCAAATAAAAAGGACGCGTTATATGACTACCAAATAACCATTCCAACAATAGATGAATCTCTTTATCCTCTGATCGAAGTAATTCCACTTCAACTTTTAGCATACTATCTTTCAATTTGTAACAATGGGAATCCGGATTATCCACGTAATCTTGCAAAATCTGTAACGGTAAAATAGTCTAGATTTTTTTACAAAATCCCATGAAAAGACTCCTGTGTTAAATCATATCTCACACATTTATTTTCTCAATATTCCTTTCATACTCTTTTTCGATATTATTCAAGAAAGTAGTCCTATCAAGAGATCTGTTAGATTTTAATACTAAACTAATCAAGGCTCCACCGGATCCTACTCCTTCCTTTACGACCCCTCTATCGTACATTACTAACCCGCGTTTTGTGGACTTATCTAAACCTGGATTTACTGACAGTACGGGAACATCAGGACAAATTGTCCTTACGAGAAATTCTAAGTCTGAATTATTATCGTTTGTGACATAGGAGGTTGTCCCTATGCAGATGTTACTTAATGGCACATTCAAAGAATACATGAACGCAAGTACTGCAGCCATTTGTGTACCCCCAGCAAGCATCGCCTTAGAACCAGATTCAATAATACCGGTAGCCAGTCCACCTACTGCTGGTATCATTGGATCTCCTAACGATGATATAATTTTGAATGGATCTTTCAAATTTGATATTTTTTGATTTTTTATAGCTTCCTGTACTATACTGATCTTTAAATCATGCGGATTTTTTGGCATGCTGCTGCTCATTTTATAATTTGCGTCAATTCCAAAACCTGTCAAAACACCCAAAGAAGTTGTAGTTCCTCCAGGAATGCTTTCTCCTATGACAACCATATCCGTTGACATAGATAATTGATTTCCAAGTAATTTGCCATATTCAAATGCTTGATGTGCTTCAGAGAGCTCTAGTGCAGCTTCATATTGAATATTTTTGCCAGGTGTGACTTTAAACGAAATAGATGGAATTTTGGGATCAATCTTAGAACCAGAGTTTACGACCAAACATGGTATTTCTCCCATGGATAATGCGGTCCTCGTCAATAAAGCTGGTGTTGGTATTCCATCAGGAGTAGCAGGAACTCCAGAAATTGAAATACATTTTCCGTAATATAGATATTCAGAATCTGCTGCAGGTGTGTATTTGATCAGATCAGGATTCGCACCTGCAAAAGTTATACCTGAAACTTGACTAGTTTCTGTATAAGAAATCACATTCACAAAAATGGGATTTTTAGTCAGAAACTTTTCTATTAGATTACTATTGTGTGAACATGTTATATCAAATAATTCAGACACATCCTAACCCTCATTGGTCATGTACTTTACGAACGCCTCTTTGGTTTTGAAATTTAACATGGGGTTGTGTGTTTTTTCATTTAATATTGTGGATGTTGGGGTAGAACCGTAATTGTGGCCTGGATATACTACTAGGGAATTATCTAATTTTGTAATTTTGGATAGACTATCATACATCTTACCGGGATTACTTCCGGGCAGGTCCACCCTACCACAATTTCCTACGAATAGCGTATCTCCTGTTATGATAAATTGATTATCGACAATAAGGCATATGCTGTCTTCAGAATGACCGGGAGTGTACAGGACCTGCAGGTTAACGGTTCCAATATTAACATTTTCATGATCTACTACTGGTCTATCTTTTTTTTGCGTGGACTTTTCATGTTGGATTATCTCAGCTTTTGTAATTTCGGCGATGTGATCGTTCCCAAGAATATGATCAAAATGCGTATGCGTATTTATGATGTATTTCGCGGTAATATTGTTTTTGTCCAAGATGGCGAGGATTTTTTGAAGATCCCATGAAGGATCAATTATGGCTCCTGTGCCATTTTTTTCATCATAAACAACGTAAGAAAAATTTAGCATACTTCCTACAAGAATTTGTGCTATTCTCAAAATCATAGAACTCCTTGTTCAGCTTCAATTGGAATTCCAATCTTTTCAAGATGAATCTTGCCAGTATATTCTTTGTTTCCTGTTAGACCCTTTTTGATTCGATGAAAAGTAACAGTAGCATCAGCTTTGACACATTTTTCGTGAAACCTTCCATCATTTGGGTCAAGCCCAGAGGGAATATCAACTGCAACTACGTATGCATCTGAGCTATTTATCAAATCAATTGCAGATGAATAAGGCTCCCTTATCGCACCCTTTATCCCTGTACCAAAGATGCCGTCGATAATTATTTTTGATTTTGGAACTTCTTTCTTTGCCAATTCGAACACATCTGTTCCTCTCAGGATTCTTATTGATTTCATTTTTCCAACTATATGCCAGTTGACCATTGTTTCTTCAGTCTTTATATTGTTGGCATCCCCGAGAAGGACAATCATGACATCAGCGCCATGATAACCTGATAGGTGTCTGGACGCAACCATCGCATCTCCTCCGTTATTGCCTGTCCCGCAAAAGGATATTATTTTTTTGCCATCAAGGTCCTGTCCCTTTTCGGAGACGATAAAGTCTGCTATTCCGTGTCCAGCGTTCTCCATCATGAGTACTTTTTTCATCCCAAAATTAGTATATCCATTATCCTCTATTCGGTACATTTGCTCAGAACTGATAGTTTCCTCTTCTATCACCATTGTTCGTTAGTTCAATAAATGAGAAATAAAAATTGTGACTTGATAATTTTGACTATGTTCAAAATGGCATGACATAGTCCCTCATAATACATCTCCTAGTCTGACTATTCATTATTTCATAGGTTCTACCGTCGTACGTACATTTTATAACCGGTAAATTTTTCATTTTCGAATATTTGTCTGCTATTTTGTAATATTCTTGCAGTTTCCTGTGTTTATATACTGTCTTTCCTTCTTCTCTTATCCTCTTTTTTTGCATAAATTTAAAAGCTAAAATCACATGGGCAGTCTTGTATGCCTTAAACATATTTCTTAATTGAAAACATCTTTGGATTTGATCAGACTGAACATAAAGACTGTCTGCAGTTCCAGATTTGGCTTCTATAGACAAAAAAATTGATTCCTCATTATTTACGGCGATAATATCTGGTAAGTTTGCACTAGATCCTCCTAGACGTCTTGCATTCCATGAATCGGAATTTAGTTTTTGGACAAGCACATGTTCAAAGCTATATCCCCTGCTTCTTCTGATCCTGTTCAATTTGACATAAACTTGTTCCAAACCAAAATTCAATTTTCGTTTATTAGGAGGAACTAGTGCTTGGTATGTTTGCACTTGGTTTATCAATACATTTTGCATTCTACGTACTAGTATTTAATTCAGAAAGAATGAAACATTTGAACAAAAATGTTTTGAAGTACTATACTCGAGGTGGTCTGCATACGAGGATTCAATGGCATGCTCAGTATCGCTGCCGATATCAATTTTCCAAAGGATCTTGATATATTGTCTCAATACCTATCAGACAATTATTAAATATATTGGCAAAGATAATCTCTCTTAATGCTAGCGAATGTTCAGGTCGATATAGTGGAAATCAACAAAAAATTTAAAGATATTGAGGAGAGGAGAAATATTATAATTAAAGGAACTCGTGATGCGACGATACTTTGTAGCAAAGCAATAGTGTCAATGCACTCTCACAAAAAAAATGAATCAATTGAAAATATTGAAAAAGCAAAGAAGCTCTTGCAACAATTCAAAGAAATAAGTAAAGATGATCTTCAAAAATATTTATACATCGCAGAGCAGGAATTTGTTGAAGCGTATAGTCTCTTTTCAATAATTGAAAACTGCATAATCCCGAGTATGAAATCACTTGAAGTATCAGATATTTCATATGTAATGGGACTCTTGGACTGCATTGGAGAAATCAAGCGAATGATTATCGACAAGATTAGGGTAGAAGGCACATCAAACGTTAACAATTTGTTTGAATTAATGGATAAAATCTATGATAGTATCTACCCTCTCGCAGTATTTGATAACCTCATGCCTGGATTAAGAAAGAAATTAGACGTGTCACGAATACTAATTGAAAATGTCAGAGCAATAATAACAGAGGAGAAGCGCAGAACCATTATGATAGAAAAAATGCAGGACTTCGAAACTAGGTTTGCAACTTCAGAAAATTCCAAGTCAGTTTAGCACTTACGCACATCCTAATTTTATGTACGCATCAGACATGTATTTGGTTAACGTATTATGCCACTGGGAGAAGTCATTAGGTTTTGTAGGATAATTGCGGAAATGATTTACCAATTTCTTATTCACTTCTGCTGTATGCTTAAGATCCTCCGCTAATGTCTTATTGAGAGCACCATGAATAAACATATTCAGTTTGCCTAACATACCAAATTCAGGATGTTCTCCATTTGTTATATTGTCAATATCCAGCTTTGAGAGAAAGTGCTTCATTCCATAATTAATTTGATCATTTGATAATTTCTGAAGCAACCTCCTGAATACCTCGAGACCTGCAGTTTTATATCCATACGCGTCAACGAAATCCAAATTGTATTGCCAGAGTGATTCTTCTGAATAATCATTAGCTTGAATTGATTGCACCGCGTCTTTACCTGCAATAGTCGCTGCTATGATTGCTGGTCCAATCCCGCCAGCGTCAAGAGGTTTTGGCATCCAAGCAGAGTCACCAACAAGCATATACCCGTTTGCAACAAGACAATCGTTCTGGCGTCTAACCGATACTTGCCATGTACCCCAACTATTTCCATCATCCGATTCACCTTCTGCAATATGAGGATTTTTTATTACAGGGTTCATCATTACATAATCATCTATCTTAGCCTTCAAGTCTTTATGCAGGCCATGTTTTTTATTGTGTTCTTCCATTGATTTTTGTTGAACACCTAGACCTATGTTCACTTTATTTTTACCTTTTGGGAATACCCAAGCATATCCGCCTGGGGCAATATCCTGGTCTAGATGAATTAGGCAGTAATTTGGATCAAAGTAAGTGTTGTCCTCAACACCATTTTCAAAATTATAGATATATCTTCCGGTTGCTTCGAGATCGTCTCTGTTGATTTTCCTCTGAATATTGGATCTAATTGGAAGATTTGTTCGCAGAACGGAAGTCACTCCTGTACAGTCAACTACAATCTTGCAGGTCTTCTTAAAAGCAGATTTTGTCTCTAGATCCTGCCCTAGTAAGCCAATAACTCTATTGTCATCAAACATAACATTTCTTAATGCCAGATTGTATCTGATTTCTATACCAGCACTTAGTGCATCGTTAAGCTGTTTTTGCGGCAGGACTTTTCTGTTTAAAATATACCCTTCTCCATCAAATGATATTGAAGTTTCATGATCAGGTGAAAAAGCAATAACCCCCTTAACTGGATGTTCAATTTCGGGACTTTGCCACTTGATTCCTATTCTTGACGTCATGTAGTCTACACTATTCTTTCCAACAGCGTCACCGCACACCCATCCTGATATTGTCTTCTTACCAAGCTGTGGTGATGGATTTCGATCAACAACTAGGATTTTAAGAGATTGTCTGGAATAATGAGCAGCTGAGGACGCAACTATCATTCCTGCTAATCCTCCGCCTGCTACTATAATGTCATAATCTCTTAATTCAGTTGCCATAAACCAAAAATCAAAAGATAATCAATTGTTAATTAAAGTTCCGAATCTTGGATTCAAGTATAGAATGGAGGGAGTGGGATTCGAACCCACGAACCCCTAAAGGACGGGATCCCTCACGGTCGCAATTTAATCTTGAGTCCTGCGCGTTTGGCCAAGCTTCGCTATCCCTCCATCAACACTGTCACTTTGCTTTCCTTATTTCACTTTTACTGGTAGAGGATGTCAGTATTTCACGTCAAATTATTTAGAAAAAATACAGAAACTTTATTATTAGAATAAGCGTGGTAATTGACAAATGTCGATGGAAACTAAAATAAATCAGTTGCATGCTGGGATGCGAGGAATAAACGTAAAAGGGAAGATTGAATCAGTAAAAGAACCTCGAACCGTAAATCTAAGGAACGGTGATACAGCACAGGTAGCAGATGCTGTTCTGTCAGATGAAAGCGGCAGCATTAAACTATCATTGTGGAACGAGCAGATAAATATCGTAACTGAAGGGGACGAAGTCTCAATTGAAAATGGGTATACTCAATCTTTTAGAGGGGAAAACAGTCTGAACATTGGGCGATATGGAAAACTCATAAAAGTATGATTTTAACAGAATTCCTAAATATAGTATCAATAACTCACTTAACAAGTTTATTTTACTCCAAAATCAGCTAATATATCCAATTTCGGGCTGTTTCTTTTGAACCATCTGCTGAAAGTCATCACTTGATGCATTTTTACCACCAATTCTCTGTTCAATACTTTTTATCAACATTATTGTGTCTTTTGCTTTCTTATCCAGATCTTCCATATCAATATCTATACCGATAATTGTAAGTAATTTTTTCAGAATATACTTTGATGCATTTGCATCAATTACATATCCTGAAGTTTCTCCCAATAAACTTATTCCTTTCAGATTGTTTATTTTGGCGATACCCAACAAAATACCGTTCATTCCTGAAATACTGCCATTATCTATTCTTAAGATATTGAAAGAATTTAATAGTTCTAATCCATCATTATCTGTTGCAACACCAAATATTCTTGGGCTTTCTACAAACATGCCTGTTATATATGCACCAAGAGTTATGATTTGCTTAACATCAAGGTTTTTAGCTATTTTTATTATTTCTTCCCCTAACAAATATTCTACTTTAGAACTTACAGGCTGAGCATCTCCCGTGAGAAATATCAAGTCATGGGAACCTGCAGTGTTTTTTACATAGTACAGTATATTTTTCATCAGTTCAACAGTTCCGGTACTCTTTATTACGACCTGAGGAGGAAACGATGTTGAATAAATGTCGGCTAAATGAGTACTTTCTAATTCATTAATGACATGATCTATTGCAAGTTTGCCTACAAACCCACTTCCGGGGAATCCACAAATCAAAATAGGGGAGCGTAGGGTAGGTAATTGCTTACTAGAAAATACCGCTTTTATATCCTTTTGAAAAAACGACATTATTATAAAATGATTAAAGTTATCATAAATTCTTTTGTTCGGTGATTCTACTTTTGGGTCAGGTTTTACTATCTTTTGAAAGAATTTCTATTCAAAATATAGTTATCCCGTTGAATTTGTCAAGGTGCCTCTTAATTCTCCCTCGGGAAATTTCGAGGTATGGATATTGATGTACGTCATATTTTTGTTCATAAGGTCGATCAATACATCTAATTTACTAGTGGGGAGAGCTGATGTCATGTTAGTCAAATTCCCAGAAGCAGGTACAGCTGATGTCATGTTAGTCAAATTCCCAGAAGCAGGTACAGCTGATGTCATGTTAGTCAAATTCCCAGAAGCAGGTACAGATATTGTAATTTTCGTAGTTAGATTTGCTAATGTCGGTATGATACTTGAAGAATTTATAGTCCCTTCGACCAGCTTACCGTCAGTAACTCCTGAAGGTTTGGTTAAATTCAATAATGAAACAAGCACTTGACCATTTTCTGAGTCTCCTCCTTTGTAAAGGAATGCGCCTGTAACTTTGTCCAGAGAGGAAACATTTATCAGGTATCTGAGACTACTATCGTTACCATCTATAAGAGCGCTTCCATCTGAGACGCTGAATAGAGGAGGCACTTCTGCATCGCCTGTCAAATTTGCCCGAAAACTAACCTCTGCAAAAGTAATATTACTCATCAAAATGAACGTCCAAACTGATACAATAACAGCTATTAGAAAGCCTGATTTATTCATGATTAATGTTTACTTATCCCTTATAAAAAAATTATGAAATCGAATAATGTGTTAAAGATATATATCAGTCCGGTGAAAATAGACTTTTCGTAATGCAGTGGACCGAAAGTGATTTGGTTGAGACTTGTTTATTACTATTTGTAGTAAATTACTTGGTAATTACTGCATAATAGGTGTCTGTTGTTTTTAAACAGGATTAGTGCTTAGATACTATTCTAATCCTAATATTTGTTTTATTGAATCAATCAATCCATCTGCGTATCCAACTGATAATATCGAAAGTTCCTTTCTTCCTTGTCTTGAGAATTGAATCGCGTCATCCAAATAAAATTCAGCATTGTCAAGCAGTTCTAGTTGTACCTTGTTTTCCTTTTTTGAACTCAATGTTTCTCTAATTTGCCTGATTTGATTGCGGATCATTGGTTCATATTTATTGAGCATATAATCGGAGACATTTTTTATATTCCTCCTATTATCAATAGGTCTATCAATAATTTCAGTCAAATTCAAAATCGCTTCTTCCTCAGTAAAATGAAATTTGGCGGGAAATATAATGGAATGCGGACCTCTCTCGTACTCTAAATCAATTAGCGATTTAATTTTGCCACTTACTATTCTTTGGTCATTTGTGCCAATTCTAGATACAACAATCAAATAGGAATCTTCTGAAATAATATCATACTTAATGTCTCCTTCTACTTCAAGCAGTTTTGACATTACGTAATTTGGTTTCAAGAAAAATTCTGAGCCATCCTCTTCTTGTCTATATTCAGTGAGGATAATTGTATGACAATTCATATTCAGGTTGCTAAATATAGTTGAGTACACACTTATTGCTGATTGCTTTTCTTGCATCATAGTAACAAGTTTCCCTATTTTGTAGATTTGTAAACCACATTCACCGATAAGTGATGTTATTCCAGAAGCAGCATGTACGATTTTGACATTAATGTTGTTTTTCAGCGCTCTTATTCTTAATTCTGTAAAAGTTGTTGCAATAGTTGGATCCCCATAACTTACCAATCCTACATTTAGTGTCTTCGATTCATCCAATATCTGTCTTCCATCTTCTACAAACCATCTCTTTACAACCTCGATTTTTTTTCCTTGTCCGAGGATCGATTTGACATTGTTGATAAAATTCTCAGAAATTGGTGATGTAAATCTTTCAAGATATATCCTGTCGCAAATCTTCAATACTTCTATTGAATACGACATTTCAACAGTGTCATAAATTCCAGTCCCAACCAAACACAACATATCAATAATTCATCTGATCCGTTTGCCCATATTATGATGTAGCCTTGAAGTGTGGAAAAGTGCTCTATTATAGATTTCTATACTTGTTAGGTATGACTGTATTTCGACTCTTTCATCCTTAGAATGTGACACATGCGGCTCTCCGGGTCCGTAAGTTACGACAGGAATATTTAACGAATTACCTAAAACGTTCATGTCTCCAGTGCCAGTTTTCCTTAGTAATACCGGACGAACCTTGCATACATCTAATATCGAAAGTGAAAGGGCTCTGACTAACGGAGAAGAATTATCTGCTTCAAACGGTTCTGTCATATCTTCAATCCTGTAAGTTATTTTCACTTTTCTTATTTCGGAAATATTTTTTATCGAATTGTCCAAATAATCCAATATCTCAAGGCACTTTACTCCATTTGGGACTCTCATGTCAATAGTGATCTTGCATTTTTGGGGTGTAACATTATGACTTGAGCCCCCTGATATTTCAGTAAGGCTGAGACTCACCGATTTGCTCTTCTTGTCAGTTTTGTCATATTTTGTTGAAATTTCGGCGCTAAGTAATTTCCAAACTTCAAAGACCTCTTCAATAGAATTCTTTGACAACCAAGGAGCGCTTGCATGTGCACTATCAAGGACGTCACATGTAAGTTTTAATGCCACCCTTCCTTTATAAGATATAGTTATTCTATTAATTCCACTAGGTTCTCCAAATATTGCGTAGTCAATAGACAGATTATTTTTGACCAACTCCTTAATACCAGTCGCGTTTCCTTCTTCATCCACAACACCTGCAAATATGATAGTCCCGCTTTGCTTGAATTCTGAGCACGCCAGAAGCATGGATATGAGCGGCGCCTTGGCATCAGAAGCTCCTCTTCCAAAGAGAAAACCAGAATCAATTCTTACGGGTATCTGTCCTGGAACGGTGTCCATATGACCACACAAGAGAATTCTTGGGGTTCCATTTCCCTTAGTTGCAATTACATTTCCAACACTGTCAATATTTACTTTTTCGAAGCCCAGATCATCCAAACATTTTTCCTTGATCAAATTGGCAAGTTGTGCCTCTGATCGGGACGGAGTATATATCTCAAGGGCTCTTTTCAATAATTCGATAGCATAAGCTGAGGAAACCAATTTTACTGATTATTTGTTAGAGTTTACCAGATGGTCTATGATGAGGGAAGGAATATTTATCTCAGTAACTCTTACCGTATTCTTGAACTCTGTAGTATTGTTTACTTCATGTACTAGGAGACCTTTCTTATCGCTTTCCATTAAATCTACTCCCAGTATCTCACCCTTCATGGTTCTTGTTGCTCTTAAACAGAGATCTTCCATTTCGTTTGTTACCTTGCAAGGTTCTGCCTTCCCTCCAAGAGCCATATTAGTTTTCCATTCATTTTTGTCGGAGTACCTATAAATTGCCGCCACTACCTTCTCTCCTACAACAATACACCTGATGTCTCTGGGAGGTCTTTTTACAAATTCTTCAAAATAATATACATGATATAACGGGTACATGTGCTCTCTGTCTTCTATTACTGCTTCTGCTGCTTCTTTGTCTTTTAATAGGGCGATCATTCTTCCCCAACTTCCAACCACAGGTTTGATAACTTTTGGATATCCGTTCTTATTTAGGATATTCATCGCAGACTGATTTGAGAAGGCGCAAAATGCTTTTGGGGTGGCTATGCCTGATTTAGACAGTTCCATGTGAGTAAACAGTTTATTTCCACACATTATCGCGGTATGAAGGGAATTTATCATCTTAGCTCCAAGGCCCTCAAAGGCTGCAGTAGAATGCAAATTATTATAATAACTCACACATCGCTGTAAAATGATGTCGTTATGATAGTTAGGTCTAGGCTTGTCCAGCTCAATTGAATTTTCTCTACAATTAATTAATTCAAATTTAATATCTTTTTTTTTCGCTGCTTCGATTAATGATTTTTCTTCCCATCTCAGTTGATCATAAAGAATGAAAAAAGAAGTTTTATTGTTATTCCGTTTCACTCCCCCCAATCCTCTCCAACAGATTGCGCAGGCCTGATGGCAAACCCATTGTTTGATTTAATTAATTCGTAACTGGCACCGCAATCAGGACATGTAACAATTTCATTTTCCATTGCATCACTGGGAATCTTGATCTCTGCATCACATTCAGCACATTTTATCATTTCTATCTCCTCTACTTTGACACTGCATCGTTAAGTATTTTTCTTTCTAATCTTTCATCAAGATATAACTCAAGGATATCCCCCATCCGGAGTTCTTTCAAACCCTTGGCCATTTTTTCTGCCTCAACTTTTGTCGATTCAAGACCCAATAAAGAAAGCAAGTAGGCAGCACCATTCTTGCCAGCTAATCCTCCAAAAACAATTTTTCTTCTATTTCCAACTAGTCGTGGTTCAAGTATTTCATATGCTGACGGATTTTGTAAAATTGCAGCCAAGTGTGTACCTGCCTTATGTTTGTACGCACTTTCTCCAACTATAGGTTTGGATTCTGGAGTTTCTATGTGCGTATAATCTACTATCGTCCTTGATAGATCCTTTAACATGTGTAACCTAAAATCATTGGGAATTCTATATATTACAGTTAAAGCCACCGCTGTTTCTGCTAAAGAGGGAATTCCAGTCCGTTCGCCAAATCCATCAATGGTTGTGTGAATTTGATTGGCTCCAGCTTCACACCCTGCAAGTGCGTTGGCCAGAGCAAGTCCAACATCATTATGACAATGAACATCGAGTGATGAAACTTTGGTATCAATTTTGTCATACACCATCTTTACCAAGTTGTACATACCATGTGGACGCATGATCCCCACAGTATCTGGTATGCTTATTCTTTCAATACCTCTGGAATTCATCTCTTTGCACATTTCGATAAGAAATAACGGATCCGTTCTACTTGCGTCCTCCATAGTAAAACGAGATTTTAATCCATTTGATTTAATAAAGTCTGCAACTTCAAGAGCTCTAATTTTCGCCTCTTCTCTCGAAATCTTTAGTTTCGTAGCAAGGTGTATGTCTGAAATTCCCATGTAGGTTGCAACCCAAGTCGCATTACAGTCAATTGCGACTTCGACATCAGATTTTAGTGCCCTTACATGAGCTAAAATATCTGCCTTCAAACCCTGTTTGATTATAGTTTTAGTCGCTTCGAAATGATCGTTGGAAACAACAGGACTAATTTCTATTTGATTTACACCGAACGAATCTAACAACCAAGCAATCTGTATTCTTTGTTTGTTTGTGAATGAAACCCCAGGATGCTGCTCACCTTCACGAAGTGTTGAATCAAGTATCTTAATATCTTTATTCGTCAATGTTTGGTTGTATATGTTCGCAAAATGATTAGGGTCATCCGAATTTAGTGACATTTTTGTTAGTTTAGAACTTATTTCGATTACAATATAAACCTTTTCGGCTAGAATCCAATAACTTATGTTAGTGTCCTTAGAATAATGACAGTATCAGTATTAGATACACCTTCAATCCGCCTGATGTCGTCAATACTACTGTTGATTTCGTTGATTGTATTGGCTGATATTATTACTGCTATATCATATTGCCCAGTTATTTCATAAATGATTTGAACTCCCGGAACGATCTGAAGTTTTGAGGCTACCGAATTAGTGTCATTTGTAGAAGCTACCGAAAGTAAGGTTATTGCACTGGTCTTTTTGTTTGCATTCTCTTCTATTGTAAATCTAGAGATCGAACCATCATCAATTAGGTTCTTAACCCTTCGTCTTATTGCTGATTCCGACAGACCCAGTTCTTTTCCTATATCCACAAATGATTTTCTAGAATCAATCCGCAAGATCTCAAGGATTCGCTTATCAAATTCATTATCTTTTGACATTGCGTCTTTTCTCCTCTTCACTTAAAATCGCATCCAAGATCTCAATGGCTTTACTTACTTGTCCTTTCATCATTACTAGAGGTGGAAGTAGTCGTATTATTGTTCTTCCAGAGTATAACATCAAAAGCCCATTTTTTATTCCATCCATTAAAATGTCTCTTACATCAAAACGTGATTCTAATGCCAGCATCATGCCCAAGCCTCTAACATCTCTTATGATTGGGTGTTTATCCTTCAATTCAAGAAGCTTACTTTTGAAGTATGTTCCTGTATCTGAGGCTTTACTTACTAAATCGCCTTTAATAATTGCGTCTATTGTTGCACTACCCGCCGAACATGAAATTGGGTTTCCAGCAAATGTCGAAGAATGTTCCCCCAAGTTCATACAGTTGGCTATTTCGTCTTTGACAAATGTTACTCCTGTAGGAATCCCAGATGCAATACCTTTTGCAATACACATTATATCAGGAACAGAACTCCAATTTTGACCTGCCCACATTTTCCCTGTTCGTCCAAGCCCAGTCTGTATTTCATCAAAGATCAACACTATTTTTTTTTCCGTACATATATCCCGCACTTCCTTCACATAACCTTCCGGAGGCATAATTATTCCCGATTCTCCCTGAATTGGTTCAAGAATTACAGTCCCAATGCTTTCGTCAATAGCTTCAGTAAGGGAAGATATATCACCAAAAGGTACAAATTTTATCCCCTCTAATAAAGGATTAAACGATTTACGGTATTTTGAATTGTAAGTTACAGACAACGCACCAAAAGTTTTTCCATGGTAACCACCATGCATAGATATAACTCCTGTTTTTTGTGAATATTTTCGTGAGAATTTTAATGCTGCCTCTATAGATTCTGCACCACTATTACTTAAGAAAATTCTCCCAAGATTAACAGGCGCAATTGAATTCAATTTTGACAGAAACTGAAGTCTGCTATCGTTATACGTGGACATATGACATACCATGAGCTTGTTCATTTGGAAAGTTATTGCATTAATAACATCCTTGTTGCAATGACCTATGATAGCGACCCCGTAGCCACCCATACAATCAATGTATTCCTTTCCATCGGTGTCCCAGATTGTTGCATCTTGTGCTCTATCAAGGTTAATAGGAAATCTTTGATAGAGATTAATCAAAAAAGAATCTTCATTAAGGGTCAATTTGAAATCACCGTACAATTCACATGATTCATCGCACTAGTAATAGGATTGGATACTTTACCTGATGATACAATCACTTCTTTAGCTCCTAACATTAGGGCTTCTGTACTTGCCAATATTTTTTTTTCCATTCCAAACCCTATCTTTGGCAGATATTCTTTTGCTTGATTACAGGTGAGTTTTTTAATTAGATTGTCATCCAATTGCAAACCGCTTACATTAGTTAGAAAAATTACTTTATCCGCCTTCAAATTTCCAGCTATATAGGCTGCAGCTCTATCTCCATCTACATTCAAAAATTCATAATTTTCACTCAGTGCTATAGGCGAAACAACTGGCAGATAACCGCCATCAATTAGGGTGTTCAAGAGAGAGGTGTCAACAGAACTAATTTTTCCTGTAAATCCTCCTTCGATAATCATTTTACGTCCCTTTTCATTTAATACCGTCAATTTCGTTTTCCTTCTTGCTCTTAATGTGTTATTATCTATTCCTGAAATACCTACCGCCCTTATTCCTACTTCCACTAGCATCCTGACTATTATCTTATTAATTTTCCCAGACATTACCATAGTAAAAATCTCAGCAGTTTCCTTATCCGTAAACCTACTTCTAATCCCGCTGGGTGAAACGATAAACTTTTGTTCTTTTCCAAGCCTTGTGGCCATACTCGTCACTTCATTACCACCACCATGTACTAGCACCATTTTTTCGTTTAACGAAATTTTGCTTATTTCTTCAATTATTGATGGATGCAATGCATCAAGTACACTCCCTCCAAACTTTATGACTATCATACTGGTGTTAATGGTGTGTACTTTAGTCCGTCAGTTTCATCGTATCCGCACATAAGATTCATATTCTGTATTGCAGACCCTGCAGCTCCTTTCATCAAGTTGTCAGATGCTGAAAGAGCTACAATACGGTTTGTATTTTCATCCATGTCAAAACCTACGTCACAGAAATTGGAACCGACCACAAATTTAGGATCTGGGAATTTATAGAGTCCTTTCTTGTCTCTGATTAACCTAATGAACGGTTCATCCTTGTACGAGTTTCTATAAACTTTCCATAGCTCAATTTCGGAAACTGGTGAATTAAGAAATACATGATTTGTTGTCAATATCCCTCTTACAAGATTTACGGCATGTGGACTCATACTTACCTTTATTTTTTTACCGGACATAACGCTTAATTCTTGCTCTATTTCACCCGTGTGTCTATGTTTTGAAGGTTTGTATGGCCGGATAACTCCGTACCTCATCGCGTGATGAGTGCCAGTACTATCATTTGATCCAGCACCAGAAGAGCCAATCTTACTATCTACTATTATATGATTAGTGTCAATCAATTTATTCTCCACCAGAGGCTTTAATGCTAAAATCGATGTGACAGCCATACATCCAGGACAAGATACTAACTGTGCAACTTTAATTTCATTTCTGCGTATCTCAGGTATACCGTAAACAGATTTAGGTAGTAAATCAGGAAATGGATGTTCCCATCCATACCATTTAACATAATCATCTGCATTCTTTAGACGGAAATCTGCCGACAGATCTATGATTTTTATTCCAGTATTGTATAGATCCTTGACTATATTCAACGCGTTACCATGAGGAACTGATACAAATATTAGATCGCATTGATCTACTAACTTGTCCAATTCCATCGGTGAAAATGTAAGATTTATGAAGCCCTTTAGACTGGGATGTACTCTGTGAACATATTCTCCCGCATTCTGTCTAGAAGTTAAAACACTTAATTCAACATCCGGATGAACAACCAACAGGCGTAAGAGTTCCCCACCGACATACCCCGAAGCGCCAATTACTCCAACTTTCATTTCAATTTCTTCCTTCACCAAAATTTCTACGACGACATCTTATGAATTTTGTTATATGGATGATGGTACTCTACTATCAAGTTCAGACAATCAGGCTTGAATCATTACCATGATACAAATCTATTTGCTAGATCTCTCTACCAGATAGTCTATCATCTTTCCTGCAATGTCAGACT
The DNA here is from genome assembly GCA_036557405.1 of Nitrososphaeraceae archaeon. Taxonomy (GTDB): domain Archaea; phylum Thermoproteota; class Nitrososphaeria; order Nitrososphaerales; family Nitrososphaeraceae; genus TA-21. The sequence goes on along the minus strand of DATBHO010000009.1, from coordinate 26,081 downwards.
TAGAAGCAGCTGAAGCGCCTCTAAATTCTACAGTATTGTTTACTTCATGCACTAAATAGCCTCTTTCCCTATCTTCCATGAGATCAACACCTAAGATGCCTTCACCTACTGCCTTCGAGGCTTTTAGTACAATCTCTCGTAATTCTGAATTCAAAGGCGCCGCTTCCGTTTTACCGCCTACCGCCACATTGGTTCTCCATTCATTTTCTGGTGAATATCTATATACGCATGCAGCAATTTCATCCCCTATCACAATGCATCTAATGTCGCGAGTAGGACGATCAATCAATTCTTGGAAATAATATATTCTGGAAAATAAATTATCGTTCTCTTGCCTCACGTCCAACAACATTTCAGCCATGGTTTGATCTTTAATTTGGTAAACCCCACGTCCCCAGGATCCAATAATCGGTTTAACCACCAGTGGATATCCTAAGTTATTCATACACTCTCTTGCTGATTCTGTGCTAAAAGCAAAAGTGGTTTTTGGTGTCGGTACATTATTCTTTTTTAAGACCATGGACGTGATTAGTTTATTTCCACAGATCTCGCTTACATTAAATGAGTTAACAACAGGCAATCCTATTTCTTCTAGACAATAGGTTATGTGTAACCCCCTGTTATAACTTATCACACGTTGGAATATTATGTTACCAAATATAGGATTAGGTTTACTTGTTTCTGTATCAAATGTTATTGATTTTCCATCTACTAGGGAAGCGTCAAGTCCTTTTTCCTTAATTTTACTGTATATTTGTTTTTCTTCAAATCTTAGTTTGTCATAAATTATGCATATTCTAATCAACTATTGTCCCCAGTCTTCCCCGACTGATTCTGCTTCCTTCATTTCAACAGTATCCTGATTTTTTGATACAATTTCAAAATCGGTGCCGCAATCTGGACATGTTATAATTTCTCCGACCATTGAGTCCTGAGGTATGGTCAGTTCAGCACCACAGTCCTTACACTCCTTTTTCATTTCTATTTTCCTCTTTTCCTATTCCTGGATAGGTTCCTTGATAATCTATTAGCAATAACTGTTTCCATCCCCCATAACTCTATAAAACCTTTTGCAAGGTTTTGATTAAATTCAGAATCTGAAACATAAGTCGCCAGCGTCTGGCTGTACAGTGAATTTATGGATTTTCTTCCTACCACCTTTAGGGATCCATTTTGCAATTTCACTTTAACTTTTCCTGTAACTCTATTTTGAGTTGCATCTATAAACCTATCCAAGTCTTCTCTTAGAGGATCGAACCATAACCCAGAATAGACCATCCAACTCCACTGATCATCCACAATTTGTTTAAACCGTAATTCATGTTTAGTTAGAACTAGTTGTTCCAAATCTTTGTGGGCTACGAAAATAGTCTGTGCGGCGGGGGCTTCGTATATTTCCCTAGTCTTTATCCCAACAACTCTATCTTCTATAAAATCTATTACACCAATTCCATGCTCACCTGCCTTGATATTTAGATACGCGATTAGATCCATTAGGTTCATTTTTCGATTGTCAATCCCTATTGGTATTCCATTTTCGAATTCCAATTCGAGATATTCATCAGGAATATTCATATTTTTGACCAACTTAAAAATACTTTCAGGAGGTTCAAGCCAAGGGTCTTCTAAAATTCCACCTTCTATAGCTCTTCCCCACATATTTGTATCAGTGCTATACTTTTTAATTTCCTCATCAATTGGAATTTTATTTTTTTTTGCGTATTTGATTTCAAGATCCCTTGTAAGATTCATCTCCCGTATAGGAGCAATAATCTTGATGCTCGGATCTAGGGATAAAATGGCAATATCAAACCTAACTTGATCATTTCCCTTGCCTGTACAACCATGGGCAACTGCGATTGCATTCTCTTGCGCGGCTACTTCCACTATTTTTGCCGCGATCAAAGGCCGGGTTAATGCAGTAGCAAGGGGGTATTTTCCCTCGTAGAGACCATTTGCCATTATAGATTTGTTGACAAATCCTTCTGCGAATTCTTTCTTTGCATCAATATTAACGTGCTTTAGTGCACCAAGTAATTTTGATTTTTTAGTAATTTCAACAAAGTTATCGCCTTGTCCACAGTCAACGGTTGCGGTAATGACCTCCAATTTATGATAATTTTGAAGATATTTTACACATACAGATGTATCCAAGCCACCAGAGAAAGCTAAAACAACTTTTTTATTGGACATTACTAATCCAACCGATATAAGTATAGACTTATATTTTTTGATTAACGATTTCACTGGCATTAAAAAATGAAAACTATTAAAACATACATGATCAATATCTCTATATGGATCACGGGTATAATTTTCAAGAAGTAAAACAAAAGGTATTTTATGCTTTATCTAAAAACTACTCTGGTCTGTCAGGAATTGAACTAGCGTTAGAGACCAAGATTAATCGAATGACACTGACAAAATATCTGAATCTAATGCTTGCACAAGGATTAATTAGAAAAAAAAAATAGGAACTGTTAATGTATGGTATCTAGATAAAGACGCACAACCGATTGAATTTCCGCTAAATATTCACAGTTTACAACAAAAGTTGTTGGAATGTCTGCTACAAGGAAATGAATCACAGGCAATAAATATAATTTCGAATTTATTATTTTCAACTATTTCGAAAGAAAGAATTTTATTCGATATTATTTTACCAAGTTTGAATATATTAAATGATATGTACGACAGAGGTAAAATAAGTGAAACTGAGAAATTATTAATTTCTACAACTGTTCTAGACCTTGTACTGATGACAAAATTTGTTTCTACGATAGACATTCCAAAATTAAATGCATATTCCATAATCGTTTCTGGATCAGAGGAGGCTAATTATCAAGCAAGAATCGCTTCTGTAATATTGCATTTGATGGGATGGCATACAATGTATTTGCCAGATGTTGAAACTAAGATAGATCCATTTTTCGATATTGACATTCAAAGGCTTATTGCCAAGAAATTAAAAAATGTGGATGGACTATCTACAGTATTAATATTTTCTTTTAATGCAAATACCCTGAAATTCTTGTCCAATACTATGAAAGCATTAAGGGACAAGATTGAAAATGATATAAAAATAGTCGTATTTACTAATAATGATTTGTTGCAGGTATCGCAGGACATAGACGTTGATTATAATACCACGGACTTAGCATCACTTATTGATTGGGCAAAAGAGCAATATCGCAATTTTATACCTTAACTTCTTTCCTAATAGAAGTTTGATTTATTATTAGATTTGGATACCTTAATTGGAATGTTCTGACCTGCTACATACTTCACAATAACAAGACGTAATTCCGAAATTTTGACCAATCATTTCTTACATCATCTGCCTCTAGGTCAAATACATTGTCGATCGATTTCATTGTTGATTAAACTGGGCCGAAAGGGATTTGAACCCTCGGCCTTTCGATTATCAGTCGAACGCTCCGCCAAGCTGAGCTATCGGCCCATAAAACGAAATAATTCGAGGATATTTATTCGTGTGGATGGCAAAATGGAAGATAAAAATGCATTTAAGTCATGCATTGAACAAACCTGTTAATTGGTGCTTCAGATCAAGAAAGTTGCAATTATAACAAAAATCAAGAATGCATTAGCAAATGATGCAGCACGACAGGTAGCAAAATTTTTAGACGAAAAAGGTATTGAAATATTCTCAATAGAGCCATTAGGTATCAATAATGTTAGTCTGGTTGAATCTGCAGAACTTATCAATACTGATCTAGATCTAGTTTTTGCAATTGGAGGAGATGGTACTACTCTTCGTGCATTTAGAACGATTAGAAAGAGTACGCCAGTTTTCAGCTTAAACATTGGTGGAACTAGAGGTATTTTGGCAGAAGCAAATACAAGGCCCATTGAACAACAATTGCACGATATTTTCAACGGAAATTATTTTTATGATAAAAGACTTAGGTTGCAGGCACATATTGATGGGGAGATGATTGGCGCTGCATTGAATGATATAGTAATTACGAGAACAAATTTAACTAAGACTCCTACAATTACGATTAATGTATTTGATTATCCTGTATCGCAAAAAATGGATGGAGTAATAGTTTCTTCACCAACAGGGTCCACTGGACATGCACTATCCCTCGGAGGACCTATACTTCATGAAAACATGAATTGTGTTTTGATACTACCTATCGCACCGGTTAACAAGACACCTGCATTAATACTTGATTTAAAGGATATTGGTATCAGTTCGACTGATAGTTCCAAAATAATTATTGACGGTCAACGAGTATTTGATTCAACACCAGAAAATAACATCACGATTTCTAAATACCCATATGACGGAGTATTCCTACGCATCGGTAAAAGAGGGATTAGACAACTTGAAAAACTTGGATTCTAGGGTAGAATTGAAATATGCCTTGGATGCAACTGCATTTTATCAAGGATTTCATCTGCATACTACCGATACTTGCCTTACAACGGGAATGGTATTCGATGAGATATCGCACATACAACACAAAATTTCATCTTTGGATACTTTGATATTAACCAAGAGAATTATCATATATGAACCTAATACTAATACTACAAAAATGGTTAAATTGATTGCGAAACGAACAGGAGAAAGCCGTCTCACTGAAGCTGATGTTTCGATCCTTGCCCTGGCAAAGGATTACAATGCAATACTAGTTACGGATGACTTCGCAATAAGTAATTTGGCAAAAACTTTATCAATAGAATTACTTAATTTAGGAACAAAAGGAATTAGAGAGAGAAGAAAATGGATCAAATATTGTGGTATTTGTGGCAAGGGGCATGGCTCAACACAATCAATTTGCTCAATATGTGGTAACAAATTGCGCGTCCGGTATAAAAAACTCATAGGCACAAATCCTGCATGTGATCAATATTAATAAACGAAGACCAGGTTTACTATAGTCTAATTTACATGAATCAAATTTGGAGACTGGAAAGTCATATACACCGTATTTCCTTTCAATTCACCTTGGTCATAGGTGATTATTGGATTATTTCCAAATTTCTGAATATAGGCCATAATAATTAGAACCCAGGGTACAACCGATTTTTCCTTTGAATCAAAATAGATCTCTAGGTTGTTGTTTTGGTTTTCGTATTTTAAATACCCCAAATAGCACATCCTCAGAGCATAATCTACAATTCTTATAATTTCTTCAATATTTTGACATTTTACATCACTATCAAATTTTTCGATCTCATCTATAAGGGATGAATAGTCATTATCTTTTTTGATTGATAAGTCAAGTAAAATTTGTGAAAGTTCATTATCTATCATTTTTGATAGAATTAATGCTTTTTTTGAAGTTTCATTTCTCAGCATGGCAGGATTTATCCTTAGAGCTTTCTTCCATTTCTCATCAAATAGCTTAACATATGAAGTACCGAATGAATCTGCTGCCAATAATTGTGAGGCTTTTCCATTTGTGCTATCAATAAAAATTATTTTTTTGAAATCGAAAATTAGGATATTTCCCGAGACACTATCCAATCTAATTTCTACTCCCTTTGGGAACGTTCCAACGCTATCGTCTATGATAGAATGGATCCCAAGTAGCATATTGATTTTTATCCCCTTTCTGGCAACCTCTGATAAAGAAGATTTACTTTGAAGAATTACATTTTGCCCCCATGAATCAAGAATTAAATATATGTTTGATTTGGTTGAAGAAATCAACTCTTCAATTTTTTGTACCACTACATTAGGCTCTAAAATTAAGTATTTTTTTTCTTCATATACTTTTTTACCCTCTTCCCTCAATTTCTCCAAATTATTCGAAATTCTATGCATGGTTTCTAACCTTCTTTCTTGCAATGTTATTATCTCCCCAAATGCCTCGTTAGGCGGTGTAGCGGTTGCTATCATTGGTTTTTGACTTGAAATTGTTGACAGTTTTTTTCTCTCTAACTTCTTTAAGGTTGTGTAGATCTTTGTTCTGGGAAGATTTGAATAATATGCAATTTCACTTGCTCCTAATGTTCCTCTCGACACCAATGTTATGTACGCCATTGATTCATATTTTGAAAGTCCTAATTCTTCTAGATTGGCTACAAGATCAAGATAATTTGGAATATCACTAGGACATTTAACCATGTGCACTCTTTTTATTTTTAGACGTAAATCAAGATGTCAATTTCATTGTACAAAACAAAAAAAAATGTAAAGCTTGAAAAACATGATGTTATAAAATAGGTGATTTTCTGCTGGGTCTCATAATCCCATATTAGCCACATGTTTCAAAATGATGTATTTATTACTTAAAATAGTACGTACAAGAGACAAAATGTTAAGCGGAGACAATTATTGTATATTTCTTATATTTTTTTGCGTAAAAACATGATAATCCTTTTTACCTTTTGTTCAATTTATTTTGTTCCTTGACCAATATAGATTCACATTGTGGTAATTCTAAGAAATGCTCTGAATTTTAATGAATATATGAGTTTAGCTCCACAGGAACTAGAGAATAGCGCCAGTAAATACGCTGCTGAAGCAATTAGGTTAGACTCGGCGGGTTCCAATGGGCAAGCAATTAGCGCGTATCAGAGAGCGGTTGAAGCATTAGTGAAATTAGTACAGATCTATCCTGATTATAAGTTGAATAAGATATACATGGAAAGAGCAAGTTCTTATCAAAACAGAATCAAAGCGCTGCAGATGTCAAATCCAATATATGATATCGAAAATAATAAGGCTAGACAATTTGATAAAAAACCTGAAAGTCAAACAAATTCAATCCTTAACAACATACAATCAGCAAAGAGAAAGAATGAACCCAACGGTGAATACAATTTGTACTTTGAAGAATTACTGATGACAGACAAACCTAAGGTATCTTGGAATGAAGTAATAGGATTGGATGATGCAAAAAGGGCTATGAGAGAATCTATAGTTTATCCTACTATCAGACCGGATTTACTCCCCTTAGGTTGGGCGAGAGGAATTTTATTATTTGGACCGCCCGGATGTGGGAAGACCTTGATCGCAGCAGCAGCAGCAGCAGAAATCGATGGCTATTTCATAAATGTTGATGCAGCTTCCATGATGAGTAAATGGTTAGGTGAGGCAGAAAAAAATGTATCAAAATTATTTTCTATGGCTCGTAAATTACATGATAATGAAGGTGTTCCCGTTCTTATTTTTGTTGATGAAATAGATTCGCTCTTGGGTAACAGAAACAGTGAAGTTGGGGGTGAAGTTCGGGTGAAAAATCAATTCCTTACCGAAATGGACGGTATAAATGGAAAATCACGAGAATCGAAATTGTACGTCATTGGTGCGACTAACAAACCTTGGAGTTTGGAAGCAGGTTTTCTTCGGAGATTTCAAAAAAGGATTTATGTTACACTACCAAGCGGAGCTTCTAGAGCCCACCTATTTGCACAGTACACAAAAAGATTACACATGGAATCTTCATTGAAAATAGAGGACCTAGCAAGATTAACAGATGGTTACAGCGGAAGTGATGTAAAGGATATATGTCAATCTGTTCAACTGCGCGTTGTAGATGAACTATTCCAAAGTGGAAAGGGATTAGACAGTGATGCAAATACTAGATCCATAACTGAGACTGATTTTAAAGAAATTCTAAATATGAGAAAGCCTAGCGTAAGCATGGACATGATCCGTGCATACATGAGATGGAGTGAGCAGTTTAAAGCACTTTAGTTTTCACTTTCTTTTTTATAACCATTTATCGCATCAGAAATTTTTTTTATAGCAGTTCCCTTCCCTTCCCAACCTGAGACTTTCACAAATTTCCCTTTCTCCAATTCTTTGTAATGTTCAAAGAAGTGTTTTATCTGGTCCTTTAAATGTGATGGTACATCTTCGATATCACTAACGGCTAAAAAAGAAGGATCGATTTTCGATGTTGGTATGGCTACTATTTTTGAATCTTGCCCTTCTTCATCTTCAGTCTTGAGTACGCCTATGGGTATTACTTTTATTAAAGATAATGGCGCTAATGCTGTTTCTCCGAGTACGAGTACATCAAGAGGGTCTCCATCTTCCTCTAATGTATTTGGTATAAACCCATAATTACACGGATAATACATCGCTGTAAATAGTTTCCTGTCTACTTTGATAAAGCCACTTTCCACATCATATTCATATTTAATATTACTACCCTTTGGGATTTCTATCATCGCGATACACTGATCGGGTGACTGCTTGATTGAACCAACTTTTTGATTATTCATAATGATAATTTCTTATTTGGCGGTATTTATATTCGAAAAGGTTGAGAACGTAATTGAATTTATCTTTTGTAATATCCACCGCTTCTCAATGCCCGGACAATGGAGGTAGTTATTTGATAAAATTATAAAAGAGGGAATAGAACTGACGTTGGCATTAATGAAGCTATTAGCCAAATATGATCCAAAGGAAATTGAATCTCAAGTTAATTCGTACCTTAATCTTATTCAGCAACAATCCTTAATCGATAAAGAGCTATCATCTTTCAAAAAAATTCTTGGATATGTTGAGGGGCCGCCTACGCTAAATGGTGAACCTCATGCAGGTCATCTGAGAGGACGTATCATCAAGGATGTATGGTTTAGGTACAAGACTCTACAAAAATATAAAGTGGTATTCCGTGCGGGTTGGGATACGCAAGGTTTACCTATTGAGTTACAGGCAGAAAAAAATTTAGGATTAACTGGTAGTAAAGCAGAGAATATCAAAAAGGTTGGGATTTCTAAAATCGTAGACGCATGCAAAGCGCTTATCAAATGTAATGCCGAAAAGTGGATCCAAGTCGATCACCTCCTTGGAATGTCGTTCGATTATGATAAGGCGTATTGGACCTATTCAGATAATTACATTGAAAGGGAATGGCAAGTAGTAAAAAAGGCATGGAATTTGGGCATACTTAAAGAATGGTTTAGAGTTGTCGCATATTGTCCATCATGTCAAACCTCACTAAGTAATGCAGAGGTGAATCAAGGGTACAAAATCATTGAAGATCCATCCTTTTATTACAAAATGCGATTAAAGGACGAAAACACTTACCTAATTGTATGGACAACTATGCCCTTTACCCTAGTCACCGATGAGTTGATTGGCGTTAATCCTGAATCTGATTATGACTATGTTTTAATTAAAAACGAAAAGTGGATAGTGGGACACGATAGGTTAAAGGATTTAACAGGTGAACTTAATATTGAGAATTTTAAAGTCGTGAAAGTAGTAAAGGGAACAGAACTCGATGGCAAGAAGTACATCCATCCACTATTGAAATTAATTCCAGGACTCAAAGAATTAAGTGATAAGAACATGATACATTTTGTGGTAGCAGAAAATTTCGTTGACGCAAGTACTGGCAGTGGATTAGTCCATCTATCCCCTGCCAATGGTCAAGATGATTTTGATATAGCTGTCAAACGCGGTATCCCAATATTTGTGCCAATTAATGATAGAGTAGAATTCACGGATAAGGCTGGTGTCTTTACTGGACAATTCGTCCGTGACTCAGATCACTTGGTAATTGAAAAAATGAAGGAAGCAGGGGCCTATCTAAAGTTAGGAAGAATCAAACATCAGTATCCAACCTGTTGGCGTTCAAATCACAAGTTAGTATGGCTTGCGAGGCGAGAATATTTTTACATGATTAATAATCTCGGTAATAAACCTATTTCTGCTGCTTTAAATGTTAATTTCTTTTTTGAATCTCCAAAAAACAGATTTTTGGAAATAATAAAAGAACAGGTACCGTGGTGCATATCAAGAGAGAGAATTTGGGGAACTCCTCTTCCGATATGGAACTGTGGCAAGTGCGGCTCGAAAGAACCACTTTTTTCTAGAAGCGAAATAATCAAGAGAGCATCAAAGTTACCTGACGGAGAACAATTTGAATTGCATCGACCATGGATAGATAACGTAGAGATTAATTGTTCAAAATGTAACATCCCTATGAGTCGAGAGTCTTTTGTTCTCGATACATGGCACAATAGTGGTGCTTCACCTTATGCATCATTTTCCGATGATGAATACAAAAAACTTATACCTGCTGCTTTCCTGACGGAAGGAATAGATCAAACAAGGGGATGGGCATATACATTACTTATGGAAAACGTCATAATCCAAAATAAAGATAAATCACCTTTTAAATCGTTTCTATTTCAGGGACATATTTTAGATGAAAAGGGGAATAAAATGAGTAAAAGTCTGGGTAATGTATTGGACGCAAATGAACTCCTGGTTAAAAATTCAGTCGACGCAATAAGATTTTATTTCATGTGGAAGTCTTCTCCTATTGACTCTTTAAACTTTAGCTTGATTGAAATGTCATCAAGGCCATACCAGGTGCTAAGTACCCTATATTATCTACATGTTTACTTAATTCAGAATAGTGTCTACGATAAATTTGACACTAAAAAAATAGACTTGGATTTGGTCCTGAAAAGTGAATTTATTACTGTAACTGAATCTTGGATTTTATCCAAATTACAATCGTTAATTGAAACGGTAACAACATCATTAGACTCTTGTAGATTTAACGAAGGTGCAAAGGCATTCGAAGAATTTATAATTAATAATCTAAGCCAAACTTATGTTCCTTTGACCCGGGATGATATATGGGATGACGCTATGGAAACTTTAGAACGAAGGCACGTGATATATGCAGTACTTGGCTATACTTTATTACAAATTGACATTATGCTTCATTCGTATTGTCCTTTCATAACAGATTATTTGTATTCGCTCTGTTTCAAAAAAAAAGACATCGTTTTACTTGAATCTTGGCCAAATCTTAACAGTAAGTTGATAGATACCGAAATTGAAGTTACTGTAGATAAGTCAAAAAAAATTATTTCTTTGGTTAATGCAGCTAGGATGAAGGCTAAATTTAAAAGAAGGTGGCCTATTAGCAGGATTGTTATTTGCAGTGATGATAAGTCTCTTCTTGACTCAAGTGAATTATCAAACATATTAAAGAAACAACTCAATACAATAAGTATCGATATCAAGATCGTAAATTTTAGTAATTTTCATGAAAAAGTGAATTCTCTTTATGTGGAGAATCTTGTTAGTGTAAATGCTAAGCCTAGAATAAATAAAATTGCTCCAAGATTAAAGAACGATCTAGCCAAAGCGCTCCATGCATTTGAAAAAATTAAATATGATGATTTGTATGGGCAATTGAAGTCAAAAGGCAATTTTAATCTAAAATATTCATCCGGTGAAATAGAATTGTCAATAGACGATGTAGAATTTACCTATGCAGGAAAGCCACCATACATAATGGTGGAATCAGAGCATAATGATATCGCTGTGTTTATCGATACTACTAGAAGTAATGAATTGATATCCATGGGTCTTGTAAAAGATATTGCACGAAATATACAACAGTTGAGGAAAGAAAGGGGATTTGTTCCTACAGAAATACTATCATATGCACATATATCAAATTTAGATCCAGATGATTCATTATCTCTTGAGAATTATAAAAAAGAATTGGCATACTATGTAAGAGTAAAAGAGATAATCATCTCTCATGACAAACTTGAAGACATCGAATATAAAGAAATTGATATCGATGGTAAGAAAATCCTGATTTCCGTACAGTAGCTAATTCTGTTCGTAAAATTGGAAATTGATGAAATAATATTTGCTATAATGCTTACAATTTCCTTTTAGTTAAATCATCTATTCGAACGGTAGTACAACATGATATTATTCTACTTGTTAATGTTTTGTGTGTTCGTTCTAGAACCAAACATTAGTAATCAATGTTTTGGTTCAAGTCGTTACTCCTAGCACTTTCAATATTATTGAATGCAATTGAATTTCGGATTAGTTGATAACTATTATTATGACAATTACAAGAACAAAAATTTTTCAACATTTCTTCCTCCATAATCAATCCTATGCAATACCCATGATAATTGCAAATACACATTGAAGATTTAGGCAATAATTGTAAAATAAAGAAGCTGTTCTTTATTTTTTACTATAAAAGATATGACAATAATTAAATTATACATTTGCATTGTTTTTTTGTGGAAGTATACACGGAGAAACGACCATGGGGTTCATTTGAAAAATTCAATGAGAATGAGCAATGCACGGTTAAATTACTTTACATAAAGCCTGGTTCAAGATTAAGTCTTCAATATCATAATAAACGAAAGGAATTTTGGAAAATCGTCAAGGGTTCAGCCAAAGTAGAAGTACAGAACGAAAAATCATCCTTGAGTGAAGGCGATGATATCATTATCCCATCGGGCGCAAGGCATAGAATTGAAGCGAGCGATTCTGGTTGTATTGTTTTGGAAATTTCTTATGGTAGTTTTGATGAAAACGATATCGTCAGAATTGAAGATGATTATGACAGGAATTAGAATTTAGAGATTGCATTTATGGAACGTTATGTATAGTACCTCGAGTAGTAACTAATGAAGCAGGGTTTGGATGACAATACTGTGTTGTATTTAACGAAATACAAATAAAGCCCTCTTATCGCTCTTAATCTAATGAGCGCAAGTAAAAAGCCCCACATGAATCTTGTGGTTGTAGGACACGTTGATAATGGTAAATCAACTATTGTTGGTCATTTATTAGTTGATATGGGCGTGATTGATCAAAGAACCATTGATTCATTTGCTAAAGAATCTGAAGAAACTGGAAAAGGAGATACTTTCAAGTACGCTTGGGTGTTAGATAGCATTAAGGATGAGAGAGAAAGAGGAATTACGATAGATTTAGCTTTTCAAAAATTTGAAACTTCCAAGTATTTTTACACCTTAATTGATGCTCCTGGCCATAGAGACTTTATCAAAAATATGATAACCGGAGCATCAGAAGCAGATGTTGCAATTCTTGTGGTATCAGTAAAGCCGGGAGAGACGGAGGCGGCAACTGATCCAGGAGGACAAGCAAGAGAGCACGCATTTTTGTCAAGGACGCTGGGCGTTGGACAAGTTGTGGTTGCATTGAACAAAATGGATGATTCAGGGTATTCAGAAGCACGTTACAATGAAGTCAAAGAGACGGTAGAAAAAATGTTAAAGTTAGTAGGCTATAATGTTTCAAAAATAAGTTTTATACCAGTTTCGGGCTGGAAAGGTGACAACCTCGTCAAGAAATCTGAAAACATGCCATGGTATAAAGGACCCACTCTAGCTGAAACACTTGATCTTTTCGAACCACCGGAAAAACCATTGGGGAAACCACTTAGAATACCAATTCAAGATGTTTACTCCATAACTGGTGTCGGTACAGTGCCAGTTGGAAGGATTGAAACAGGAGTTCTAAAAGCAAATGACAAAGTGATTGTAATGCCATCTGGTGTGACTGGAGAAGTTAAATCAATTGAAACGCATCATACCCAGATGGATTCTGCAGAAGCTGGTGATAATATAGGATTTAATTTGAGGGGTGTAGATAAAAAGTCAATCAAACGTGGAGATGTAATTGGACCTGTAGACAATCCACCTAATGCTGCAAGAGAATTAGAAGCACAAATAATAATTATACATCATCCAACAGCAATGGCTCCGGGATATACTCCCGTACTTCATGCCCATACTGCGCAGGTCGCTGCTACCTTATCTGAATTTGTAGCGAAAATAGATCCTAAAACTGGTGGAGCTGTTGAAGAAAAACCGAAGTTTCTAAAGACTGGTGACGCTGCAATTGTGAGGATAAAACCTGTTAGGCCACTAGCTATAGAAACATTCAAAGAATTCCCGGAGATTGGCAGATTTGCACTGAGAGATATGGGAACAACAATAGCTGCTGGTGTCGTTAAATCTATTGTAGAGAAATACGACCCAAGTGCCAAAAAGTGAGTCCGATTAATGACTCAGGAAGCGCGTATCAAGTTAACTAGTACCAATCTTATCATGCTCGAAAATGTATGTCATGAAATAAAGGGCATTGGAGAAAAAAATGGGATTAAATTTAGAGGGCCACATCCGCTACCAACTAAAAAAATGAAAGTCGTTACTAGAAAATCGCCTTGTGGACAAGGCACTAACACATGGGATAAATATGAGCTGAGGATTCATAGACGGGTAATTGATTTAGGAGCAGATGATAGGTCGATCAGGCAGTTGATGAGACTAAAGATTCCAGATGATGTATATATTGAAGTATCTTTGACGTAAAAATTATTCTATTACCTTTAACCATTCAGATAAGTTCCTTTTTCAATCTATTATACGAGTTTGCTGGAACTTTTAATTTTGCAAATGATTCTGGATTAATAATTTTAGCAAGTATCTCAATACCTGTTATAATACTTGGACCAGGCCTACTAAAATATGAAAGAGCATCTACTGCAAAAACCATATCATTTTCAACGGCTCTGAGTGAATGCCACTGATTATTACTTTGCAGAGAACCATATTCTTGCAATGCCTTACGAAGATCAAATCCACAAGGCAAAAGAATTATGATATCAGGATCAAATTGAGTTATTCGGGACAAATCTATTTTTCTAGAACGCTCACCAGCCTTGCTAATTCCATTGATTGCTCCAGCAATTCCAACCATTTGAGGAACCCAGTGACCACATATGTAGATCGGATCAACCCATTCCAGACAAATTACCTTTGGTTTTTTAAACTTTGTAGCATTAGAGATCTTTTCGATTCTTCTGTACAAAGTATCCTTGATCCGTGAACCAACTTCCTCCTTACCCACAGTTCTTGCTATGATCATAATGCTTTCTATTATCTCTTCAACGGTATGGGGATCCAGAACTAGAGTTTGAGGTTTGTTGTCCAAAAATTTAATCGCCTTGTCCAATTCTTTATTATGAGGTGAGCATACTTCACACAATCCCTGCGAGATAATAAGATCTGGCTGAATTTTTTTTAGCAGATCATAATTAATAATAAAAAGATCATTTTGCAAGCGCGAAAGTTCCTGTATTTTCTCCTCAATTTGAAAACTTGCCATCAATTCTGAATCAAAAACAGAGCTTACTATCTTAGGTTTGCTTTTAGCTTCGGCGGGACAAGTGCATTGATGGGTAACTCCAAATAATAAATCCTGCGATCCCAACAAGTAAATGATCTCTGTAGCGCTTGGCAGAAACGAAACAATCCTATTAAACACTGTAGATTCTAAATTACTGATAATATTAAATAGTTGTTCTAGCTAGTCTTTTTTCTTCAGACAAATTCAGAGCTATTACACGCGATTCCAGAAATTACAAATATGAATATTTTAATAACTCAATGGCAAGTTACTTGTGAGGGAAAATGAGCAAATTTAAAATGACTAGTGGAATGGATCAAAATGAGATTGATAGACGCACCAAGTACCTTTTAAATCTATTTAAGCGAAATTTTATAGAGAGCAAGAGCGATGACTTTGTCTCAGATGCGCTGGCAAACATGATTGTATGTAACTCTGTCTATGCAAGGATCTTTGAAGGATATTTGGCGTTAGCTGAAAAAAGAGAAATACCTCAAGAAATGACGGATGGCTTTGTTAAATGGGTATCTGATCAATTGGACGAACTTAAAATAAAGCTGAGTGAAAAATACCAAAAGATCGATATGAGATAACATTATATTGCTTTCAATTTTATCATTTTAATCTGTTTATCAAATTTTATTACCCCCTTTATCACTTAAGCCTAATTTCAACTCCAGAGTGGGATGGGTCTGATCTTCTACATCCGATCGAATGAGGAGATTCTAAGATCAGATCAATAGAAAAGTCTATATGATTACTGTAATGGATTTTTTATATGAAAAACCAACAATTTATAATTTTGATAGCCATTTTTTTAATGTCATCATTTTTATTGTGGCACGTGGGAAAAGGAGAAATTTTCGCACAGACAGAGGGTAAAAAAAAATCTAGTTCGGATTCGATTAGTAAGATCTTTAAAGATGTACAAGAATCCGTTGTACAAATCACTCGGGAGAATAAGCAAACCTCAGCAGATTCTTCGGGGGACAAAAATGTAACCAGTCTGGGTTCAGGATTTGTATTCGATAAGGAAGGACGGATAATCACTAATCATCATGTCGTAGACGGTTCTAAAAATGTAGATGTGACATTCATAAATGGCAATAGATATGTAGCATCAGTCATAGGAAGCGATCCATTTAACGACATCGCAGTTATAAGAATCACAGATAATATATCAGGACTACGTCCGTTAGCATTAGGAAATTCGTCTGCCCTAGAGGTAGGAGATCAAGTTATTGCGATAGGAAACCCTTATGGATTGGCTGGCTCGATGTCTGATGGTATTGTGAGTCAAAAAGGGCGCTTGATATCAACCGAAGGATCACAATTCAGTATTCCAAGTGTAATTCAGACAGATGCGTTAATTAACCCTGGCAATTCCGGAGGGCCTTTGCTCAACATGAAAGAAGAAGTAGTTGGAATGAATACTGCAGGTGTATTGTCAGATTCTGGGGGATTTTCTGGTATTGGCTTAGCTGTTCCCTCCAACACTATTTCTAAAATAGTACCTGTTCTTATTGCTAAGGGAAATTATACGCATCCATGGCTAGGAATATCTGCTACCACTTTAACATCAAAATTAACAGAAAATTTTGAAAATCTAAGCAGAAATTTCAAGGGAGTATATGTAGATTCATTAACAAAAGGGGGGCCATCTGACAAAGCAGGTCTTCGTGGAAGTACCACTGATCAATATGGTGATAAACATGGTAACGATATTATCACTGCAGTTGATAATCATAATGTTACTTATATGGAGGATTTAGTGTCATATATTGATGAAAATAAACACCCAGGGAATAAACTGAATCTTACTGTTTTTAGAAATCAATCTTATTCGGACATTAGCGTACTGCTAGGAGATCGTAACAATAGTACTAAATCCGAAGAAGCAAAAGATCCGTATAGCTAAAATTTCTGAACAAGATCTCAAATAAAGGTTGATTCCAATGCATTTATCCTATGTCGCAGTTATCCAATAAAATTATGAGCTTATAATAAATTGCAAACCTATACTTACTATATACGTCACTAAAAGCATCAACCCAGTTTTTATGCCGATTTCTTTTCTAAATAATAAACCAACCGCAAATATTGTGACTACTGTTGTAAGTGCCATTTGGAATGTTAAAATTGGACTTCGATCTATCGTAACTCCTATTCCACTGTGATTAATGGCGCCGAATACAGCAAACGCTAGCAAGAGAGTATTATTTAATATCTTCGACCCCAATACATTGGCGATGGCAATTGAAGTACCTTGAGCACCCTTCCTGGCAAGAAGCATCAATGAAATTTTCTCTGGCATTTCACCAGCAATTGGGCTTATTACCACGGAAAGGATTATCGCAGATACGCCTACGTCGATGGATACTTCTTCCAAAGACTTTATGAAAGGCTCGGCTCCAAAAAAAATACCAATGGTTCCTAAAATGAAGATTATTATTGCTTTTGCAAACTCCTTTTGATTGCCAGGTACACTAACGCTATGTGAATCTTTACTAATCACTTCGGTAATTTTTTCCTTGTCTCTCTGTTTTTCTTTTTTCATTTCATAAAATGCAACAAAGACGTACGCTAAGAATAGACCACCGAACACAATTCCATCTATGAATTGATATCCATCAATAAATAAAACTGCGCTTATTACTGCTGTAACAAGCAGAAAAATTTTATCCAGTTTAAATGAAGTTACATTGATTTTCTTAATTGGTTTTTTCGAAAGACGTGTAGTTGCTATTAAGAGCATTATTGCTAACCCCAATGTCATCATTAAGATATTGCTACCTAAACCAGCCCCCAATGCAACACCATAGGAACCGGATGATGCTGCATATACAACTATGGCAATTTCAGGAAGTGTTGTTGCTACACTAAGCAATGTTCTTCCAACAAACCTAGCACCAAATCTCGTTGCTAGATGTTCTGCTCCATAGGAAAGTAACCAACTGGATAAGGTTAATTCTCCCAGCCATAGCAGCATGGTTAGAATGTTATTAATTTCCAAACAACTTGTGACTACTAGGCTTATATCATATAAACCATAATATGACGTACTATACGCGTTTACGTTTGGACTAATTGAATTTGATTTATTTTTAAATATCTTTTAAAAGAATCATCTGAAGCGATTCCTATTTCTAACTAAATCAAGTTGTCTTACCTTCAAGTTATGGGCACATTTGTCAACGTAGATATCGGTATCCGGATTTTCAAGATGCCATTTGCATAATCTGCTTTACTATTTGCGTTATCATCTTCTGGGATTGAATGCGGAAGAGGGATCTTTTTCTCAATTCTGCTTGGGCGTTGGCTAAAATGAATAGCATGTGATTCGATATCGATAGCTCTTTTTGCTCTTATTGTAAGAATATCCTTGGAGATATTTACGTGGATATCTTTCTTTTGAAATCCCGGAAGGTCTACTATGATTACAAGTTCTGTTCCGTCTTCATAAATATCAACTGGCGGTAATACAAATTCGTAAAATTCCCTAGAACGATTGCCAATTTCCCTCATAATCTCTTTTGCCACGTATCGACTTACACCCATATATTATTTCTAGTCTTCTATCTATAAATTCTTTATTTTGAATGTATAAAAGAAAGTGAAAATTAGGGGAAATGATCCTAAGAGTATGAAATTATCAACTTATCTCGCTACCAGTAAATCTCCAAGTGGAGCTAAAAAAGTTACTAGTCTGCAATCATGATTGCGTGGTATCCTGAGCTACATTCAGGGCAACAGGCATGATCGCACAAACATTCTAGACAATATCTATGAGCGTCATAAAAAATGCATATGCTATCAGAGTAGAGACAGTTTTCACATATTACAAACTTTCTACATGGATTCGAATCTAATCTACCCACAATCTCAATTGTCTCAAATCTTATATTAAGCTTTTCAAGATTATGCTTCAAAGATTAGATCAGGCTTTATCCCAGAAACAGAGCTTAAAAATTAGATGTAAGCTGATTTTCAGAACAATAATTTAGTGTTCCAGATGAATCCCACAAGAAATAAAGATAATGTACTTCACAACTCAACAGAGTATGGGTAAAGATGTTCCGAATATTGACAGGATGGCCGGAATTGAACTTTACTCTACAAAATTTGATGGAATTCGAGGTTCAATAAAAGTAAAAAATGAAGACTTTAATGTTCTTGAATTACTAGTTGAATCGATTTTAAAGGATCTATCTAAGAAAGCGGACAATGTTTATAGATTCCCGGTATTGGTTCTACAAAAAAGAGGGTTGGATTCTAATCACGCGATTATTGAGATATCAAATCAGCTTGGAACAAAGATTAGAGTATTAGGAATTAAGGACTCTAAAGCTGTTACCACTCAATATGCTACCTGTGAAGGTAAAAAATTTAGAGAAGGTAATACTATACATACAAAATTATCATTACTTGGATTTTCAAAATTTCCAATAAAAAAATCTCATATTATGGGAAACCAATTCGAGGTGAGAGTTTCAAATCCATTAAGGAATGATATTTCCGAATTTATTGCTGAACTTGGAAATATTCCAAATTATTATGGTCTTCAACGCTTTGGGAGTGAAAGGCTTGTCACACATTTAGTTGGCCGAGAGATTGTCAATGGAAATTTTAAGAAAGCAGTTGAAATATTTCTATGCCATACGACGGAATATGATACCAAATTTAGTAAGGAAATAAGAGAAAAGTGCAACGACCCAAAAAATTATGTTCACGTTATGCAGATTATTCCAAAAGGAATGGATCTTGAGCGGAATCTGTTGCGATCGCTTTTAAATGGAAAGGGATACAAAAGTGCATTAAGATCAATTCCAATAAACATAAGGAGATTATTCGTTCATGCATACCAAGCATATTTGTTTAATAAGTGCCTGAGCATCATGATAAGGAATGGGGAATCTATTAATTGTTGCCTCAAAAATGATTTTTGCTTCAAGTTAGAAAATCAATTGAGTTTGGGAAAATTGATGAAGTATACAAATGACAATGCTTCTAACCTGGTTCCTGCAATGCAATTGCCTGGTTATTCGTTCATATCCAAAGATGGTCGTTTTGAAGATCAATTGTCTATCTTGATGAAGCAGGAAAATATTTCCTCCAAAAATTTCTATATTAAGGAGATGCAGGAATTGAGTGTAGAAGGTGGATTTAGACAATTACCATTATTAGTAAATGATTTCTCTTATTCTGAAAATCTTCTAGTAAAATTCAGAATA
Organism: Nitrososphaeraceae archaeon; assembly: GCA_036557405.1. Taxonomy (GTDB): domain Archaea; phylum Thermoproteota; class Nitrososphaeria; order Nitrososphaerales; family Nitrososphaeraceae; genus TA-21. The sequence continues at coordinate 5,909 of DATBHO010000009.1, read as the reverse complement.
CCAATAGGTTCGTACGCAACTATCTTGTTGCGAGAATTAATGAAACCCGGCGATCCTATAAAATCTGGTTTTTAATCGTATAATTAAGGCATCTCAATTACAATGTATTGAACATTTTATTCCGGACATACTTCCTTGGTCGACTTTTATGGAAAAAATCTACTTTATCTGAGCAATATAAATAGGGCTTTTTTTAATGAAGAACGATGCTCGGTGGCAGGAATTTCCACAAGATTATAGAAGATGAACTGCTTAAAATTTCTAATAAACTTAAAGTAGCCCATGACTTAGATGCCATTCATGTGCTAGAGATAACACGTTGTACTAGATTATCCTATTTTGAAAGAATGGATCCATTTGTAGATGAATATTCTGATGCATTGACAAATATATACAAAAGCTCGATTACAAGTTTTCTGGACGGTATAACAAAAGAGTATAAGGTTGACAACTTAACAATTTACGTTACTGTTGATTTAATTATCGACAAAGATATGTTAATTAATTTCGCTCCAGTTTCCAAAATACCGGAATATCCTCATCCAAATGATCTTCTCTACACTAATGCATGTATGTTTATTTTCGACAGCCAGAATGGTTTTATAGTTTATTTCACACCTGAAGGAAAATTTGTTGAATTCAATGTGTCCAAAAGTAAAAGAATGTTCGAGCAGGTTGTGAGAAGAGCAAGAATCCTGCATCTCTTACTTAAAGAAAAAAAGACACCAGTTGTAGAGCCAAGCGAGTTATGTTTTTCATGCAAGTATTTTCAAAGATGCTTTGGACAAGAAAAAGACTCAGATAATACCCTGGATTTGTTAGGAATTGGGAAGAAAAAGTAATTGTCAAGATTTTTGTTTGTCTTCTCTTGACCTCTGTATCAGTTGATTGATTCTTCTTGTTCTAACCCCAAACAAGATACCGGTAAATATTACAAAAACTCCAGTTGTAATACCATACATTAGGTATGAGTCTGCCATATCGTCATAGATTAATATGATTAACATTTAATTTTTTCTGAATAAATCATTGCATTCATGGATTTGGGTAATTTAATCTGAATTGCTGTTCACCGCCTGTGGATTGAAAGCTACCTGTTTGTTTATAGAAATAAGATCCATTCACGACGAAGTTTGGGTTATTTATAATATTGGCAATCTGGGACATATTTAGATCCTTGTTTGTTTGGATTATTTTCTTATCCTTTAGAATGAGAGTACCATTTCCAATAACTGGAAAAATACTGTCCTGAGAATCAACTAAACCCTCTGGTCGATTGCCTATATCTCCAGAAGCGATTCTTGTGGAATTGGAATATGCGTTGTATGAAATCGATTCAAGTATAACAGTACCTTTATTCGGGTTGAAAACATTAAATATGATTGAAAAGTTTCCAGTTCCGTTATCGACCTTTCCAGTTTTAATATCTTTAATTGATAACTCTGGTGGCTTAGAATCTTTAAGTGCCTCCTGATTGAAAACGTTTGCCTTTGAAATATTAATATTGGCGAGACCGATTTTTGAGATATCGGTAGATACTTGATTTCCACTAAAAATGGCCAAATAAATAATAATTGAAACGATTGCAATAATGATGATAGAAGCAAGAATCTTTTTTCCCATTGTAAAAGATCCTGTACTCAAAAGATTATTTTAGTCTATATGTTCTAGCCAAATTTGTAAAAATATACTGTTTCTTATCAGTATTACTGAAAACTTTCTGGACTAAGATTATATTTATGACTAAATAATCCTGATTATGTTTATCGGGTCAAGAAGAGCTATTCTTATTGGTGTTATTGCTGCGATCGTAGCATTTATTGTCCTATTCCCTGTTATTCCTGACCTGCTCAAGGGTGGTAGTGAATCAAAAGATGTAACCATAGGTATCCAAAACGTTACAATTGACAAATCCAGTATCGTTAATGATACCATACCATTAAAAGTAACTTTTAGGATAGTAAACCAAGGTGATAGAGCCCTGTCAACTTCTAGAATTGAATATAGCATCAATGCAAATAATACTCATTTGGGTAATGGGATTCTATCATATGAAGATATACCACCAAACGGAAGGCCACAATTGTATCCAAATTCGCCAACTACACTTGAGTCAACAATACTTCTAAGCCGTATTAGTTCGAATTCATTATTATTTGATAAATTACATAGCGGAAACTTTGTATCCAACGCTACAGAATGGAATATCAACGGTACTGCCCAAATAGATTCGGCGTTTACAATCTATCCTGTTGCATTTGATAGCAGGTTAGGGTAACAGAACTAAACTATTATTATTTTTCGTTCTTTGTGTATGTCCCTTCGAATCCCGCAACAACCCATTCTTCAAGCCAAACACACTTGGCTGGGCTATATGGACTTGTTTCATCTTCAGAAGAGCATGAATGTTGATAAATACAGCTAATGCATGGAGTTCCTTCAACAGACTCAATTTGTATTGGTTTTCTATTATATTCGGCGATGGCTGATTTCTTGACAATCAGTTTGTATGTCCATCTGCCTTTATGCAAAATTTTTTCACGCGAAATGAGTGATTGCTTTTCAAGATTTCCAGCTAGTCTTGATCCGTCTCTGCTATCGAGCGAGAATTCCTTGCAGATTTCAGTTTGAAAAACCCCGTCTTCACCACTTTTTAATATCGCTTGAAAGACCTGATCAAATAACTCATGCTTATTCTTATACATAGATCTCGGAAGATTAATAATTTGAGACAAAAGATAGATTTGTATCAAGCTAATAATATAAAAATCTTGGCATTATCTATTCAATTCCAATGTTATTTTGAGGGATATTGACATTTATCACTTATAGCTGGAATTTTCTTAATGCGGAATGTTCTGCTAGCAATTCAGTTTAGATGGGTTCATTTACTGTTTCAAATTTTGAAAACGATCCTTAGTATAATCCGTGACATACTTAGAGGCCATTAATAGTAAAATGAAAAATAGATTCTAGAAAATTTTTTTTAAACACATTGCGGTCACCGGGATTTGAACTTGCCATATATGGGAGTTCAGCTACGATTTCCTAGATAAATTTTTAGAAAATCTAATATCGACTGAGGGAATATACAAGCTTGGAATGGAATAATAAATTAATGTCTCGCCAGAACAGATTTTAAATTAATGTGATTTTTTTAATTACTAAATCGACATGAGGCCTGTATGGAATGGTATTACCATCATTGCCGACGAAATCCTTAGTTTCAAACATTCCTAAAGTTGCAACTCCTGTTCCTGGCTTTAATTGCTTCAATTCAGATTGGATGTTGAAATCCCATTCTTGGAAATATTTATCATTTCTAAATGTAAGAGTGCCTGTATCACTAATTTCTCCTGTCTCGGCATTATATTCTACCTTTACACTTCCTGGGTCCGGAAACCATAGTGGCTCTTTCCCGGTAGAATCTTCGATTTTAAGAGTCATGAATCCTAAGTCCACACTACCTAAAAATTCTGCTGAGACCCTCGATGAAGCGTCAAGACTTATTTCATCTGGAATGGTTGCAGTAACTTTTCCAATACCCTTAGTTAAACGGGGAAGTGTTTGACCTTTTTCGAAGGTATTAATTACTTCAAATATTTCGTGAAATCCCATATTGGAAATTTCCTGCTTTCCACGTGACATCAGCTGAAACCTTTCTCGGATATTATAATAAGTAGAGGTTGATACAAAAATGCGACCAGCCATTCCTTTATCATCACACAATCTATTGGCAAGGTTAACAGTAGTACCCAGAGCAGTTATTTGATTACGTCCCTCTATTTTGAGAGTGCACGATAACGCTTTTCCAGTATTAATACCGCATTTTAAACCTAAATCAGCTATATTGAAGTCTACTACAATTTTGCTTATCTCTTTGCCCCATTTCGTTTTAAGGTTAGCAAATTCCTTCAGAAGTTCTATTGCGGCAGTTACTGAATCTATGGAAGCAATAGAAGTATCTTGCTCAGTATCATTAAGGCCAAAAATCGCCATCACGCCATCCCCTATAAATTTATCAAGAGTACCTCCGTTTTTATTAATAATATTGATTGAAATCTCAAAATACTCTTGTAAGAAGCCCAAAAGCAGTTCATTATTCCCCTCCAAGTCTTTCGCCAACTTTGAAAAGCCGCTTATATCCCAAAAAACAATAGCTAGGAGTCTATTTTCAACCTTGGTTATTTTAAAATTTAATTTGTCGTCTCTCTTAAGAGTCATAATCACTGAATACTTTATGGTCTTTTTTTAATCTTGATTTTTTATTGCCAATGAAAATTTCTAAACATTGTATAATGCCAAATTTTAACTAGCACTTAAGAATGGCAATATGTGTCCCTCTAAAATTAGATAATGTTGCTCCTTCCCTCCGGATGACTCTATCCAAGACTGTAATAGGGGACAAGAAGACGAAGGGTCAAGCAACATACTATAGAGATTTGCTGCTGCTGCTGGTTTTGAAATTTTTTCCAGGAAAATGGATTTAATCTATGAGAAAATAATAATTTAATAGTAAATTTGCCCGTATCGTATTAATTGATATGGACTATCATTAGCTGGACAAGTAATCTAGTAACGTCCTTTGTTTAGTCTTGCGGTAAGTAGCTTGTTCATCTAAATTTTGAAAGTCGGTATCATAGACTATTTCCTTTTCCATTCCCCATTCTACGGAAGGAAGACCTCTCATTACTCTAAACATATTGGCAGTTGCGGCTCCAAATCCTGCATAGTGGTTGTTTGCAGCCACAATACCCGCTCTTACATCTTTCTCATTTTCCTGAACTGCTTTAAATTTGTGTACCCAATATTTCATTTCCCGTTCTCTATCTTTCTGTATCCTTCCAAAATCGTCTTCACTAATGCTTCTGTCTCCAATCAACCTAAGATAAACAAAGTCAGTTGTTACTATTGGGGGCGATTGTATTCTGTCCAGCTGATTCCATACCATACAAATATTATTATTTAAAAAGAAATTGTATGCTAAATCTGAAAACCATGATGGATGTCTTACTTCTACAGCATATCTAAAACTATCATCAAAGAAAAAGTCGTATTGTTTTAAAGCATCTAACCCTTCTGTAATTTTCACATAAGGAGGAAATTGTATTAATAGGGCTAACAATTTGTCCTTCAGGGGTCTCATAGCATCATAAAATAAGGATAATTCTTTTTCTACATTTGTGAATTTTTTATCATGTGTTATAACTTTTGGAAACTTGGCAGTAAACCTAAAATCCTTGGGCGTTTTTCTATCCCAGTTTTTAACCATAATTTGGCTAGGGATTCTGTAAAATGTTGAATCAATTTCTACATAGTTGAAAATTTGAGAATAGTATGGTAACCAGAGCTTATTGTCTATGTTGGATGGATAGAATGTACCCTGCCAAGAAGGATAGCTCCAGCCTGAACATCCAACGTAGAGTTGCAATATGTACTATTTGTCTGCTTTTCAATATAAATTGAGGATTTTTTTCTCTACCAAAATACCCGTTTAGTGCACTTCTGTCTGCTCCTCATGGGTTTCCTCTCTCCAGTTACCTCTCGCATTACAATTTCGGCAAAGCCTTGTGGCCATGTATCGTTCCATAGTCTCGCCGTATTTTGGTCTAATTACGTCTCTATTCCCACAAGAGCATCGCATGTATTTGCTCAATGTAATAGATTAAAGGCCCTGATGACTATTAACGGTTATCAATCGGGAAATTGATGTAGCAAAGATTTTCCATCAAAGGTGAGGTCCAAAAGACTTTAGAGGTGATATCTTTTCAGGAACTTGTCCAAAATTGCCATAGCTCCCTTACTTACGTCAAGCCTTTTATCATGCGTTACCGTTTCAGGGACCTTAATTGAAAATTGTCAGGAGTAGCTTTAGTCATGCCAATGAAGGTTCCCTTTGTCAAGTGCAC
>DATBHO010000008.1:0-6158 GCA_036557405.1 Nitrososphaeraceae archaeon | reverse complement strand
CTACCAGACCTAATGCGACTTTTATTGTCGAAATGTTTTGACCTCCAAAAACTTTTCTGACTACACTCTCCATGGACTGTCAACTAATGCATGGGTCACGGGTGTTCTTAAATGTTAGTATCTAAGTTCTATAATTAAGATGTTTTGAACACTTTGCGGAGCCACAGATTTGTCACGATCCCCATTTACATTACGGGATAATTTTATAAGATCTATGCAAAAGGATGTAATGAGTCATGTCTCCCTAATCTCAAACCATACCGTCATTAAACTTATCCTCATGTGAAAAATTGTTGATTTATCTAAAGTTGCCTCAACCCGTGCTAATCTGACGAGTTGTACTTCCTCCATTTAGATTGCCTAACCCAGCTATACATTATAAGTTCACAGCTATCGATCTTGTTCTTATCAAAAAGTTTTTTATAATACATGCCTGAAAGTGAAATATTGAAAAAAGCGCTAATTGTTTTGTCTAGTTTCGTAATATTTACAGTACTCATAAGTCTAGTATTTCAAAGCAATTATGCGTTATCCAATGCAGGAGAAACAATAGCATCAAAGAATGGGAAAAGTTTTGATCCGCTGAAAATATTTGATACTCTTACAATAGGACGGTCTGATACTTCTGGTAAAAACTATATGAACGTAGACCATGGAAACTCACCCAAATTTACTTTTGTTAGTTCAGATTCTACAAGGACAGTACGAACTAATTTTGGGTACTATCATGGATTCAAATTTCCAAATACCTACCAAATCCCACATAGAATAATTCCCGATAAATATATTCCTGATTTTATTACCAGCGGAGATATAGGATTCTCAACCGCTGGAGCCTGTGGAGGTATGGCATTTGCAGCCCTAGACTACTTCTATGCTCATAAATTAATTCCAGGTTATACTAGTACTCCTTCAAATGATAATCCGCTATCAAAATACATTTTCCAGCGACTTTATGACAGTCTGGACATAAGCCTGTTGGGAATACTTAAAGCCTTAGGAAGTATCGTAACTAGTACATCACCCCTGGGTTCCGTAGCTAATCTGGATGTGGTACCTAGATATATTTATTTGACAATGGCACCAACTGAGAATTCACATACAGTTGCAGGGTATTGTACTGTTGGATGTTTCCCGGGTATAAGGCCTCTAACAGATAATGAAGTTTCTAAGGCCACACGTATCCTCGACCAGGGTAGGCCTGTTGTGTTTGGACTGATACGCGCGTCTAGCATAGGAGATATTGGACTTAATCATCAAGTTGTTGCGTATGGATACCATTATGATAAGGCATACAACGGTTACACCTTTAACATATGGGATAATAGATTCCCAAATAAGGAAGTAGAAGCAACATGGTATCCGGGAGTTAAGTATGGAAAACTATGGTATTGGCAACAACATTTTGTACCAGGTAAGGGCTTCGTAACAGAGTTATTGTCGGACCCCGGGTCATGGAGGGGTTTCTTTGTTGAGGATTATTCACCAAAGACACCTCCCAATATACCTATTGATATAGATTACGATGGAGTAGAAGACTCAAACGACAACTGTCCTGGCAAGGCGAACGCCGACCAAACAGACAGCAATAAAGATGGTGTGGGAGATGCATGCCAGATGGGTGATCAAGATAACGATGGTGTGGTTGACTTCAAAGATAACTGCCGATATGCCGCCAATCCTGACCAAAAAGATCAGGATAATGATGGAGTAGGTGACGCATGTGAAAATATTATTTTATAACCACAATACGGGTGATTCATTTATGTATTATAATAGCCGCAAACCTTAGTTGATCAACATCACAGTTTACGAATCGTTACCGCTAATCGAGATAACCTACTTATCATTTCAAAGGCAAATCAAACTATCCGTAGTCCTTTAATTAGCGTTTTTAATTACGATATTATTGCGATACTCCTGAAAAAACGCCAATATGGTTATGGATTAAAATGGATGAATCTGGAATTTCAGATAGGTGTCAATTAGAGAATCTTATTGATAATGTGGCAACAAGGCATTTTACTAGATTCTTTTCAACATTTGTATACTTTGACACGCTTCTATATTAACACTTCGTAACACTAGAGTATGTTCAATTCTTAATAGGAATGTTGCATAAAGTAATTTTGAAATGTCTGAAGAAAAGTTGTTCGCATGTGACTGTGGTACATCATTCAAAACCGATCAGCAGTTACACGAGCACCACCAGAGAGAACATGCAGATTAATTATTGTATGTGTGAACTTTTACGGCTTATGCGGAGGACATATCTGGTTTCCATTTATCGAGTAACAATTTGGCGGTAGATACTTTTCAGTATTTCCGATTCCAAGACCTAAACCAGAATTAGAAAAGAACCAAACGCCCATGACTAAAGTGGCAACTAACACTATTAATATTCCAATAATTAACTTTCTTCCAAATAATTTATTTGACTGAGGATTTTTGACACTTTTGGCAAAAGTCATTCTTGTAAAATCCATTCACAAATAACATTTAACGGTTAAGTGACAAGGAACTAGCAGAGATTACTCTTCAAATTTACTAGAATGATGAGCATGCCACCATTTTACTTTATCATGTTGTAAAGATAAATTTTCTTTTACAGAAGGGATTTTTATTGTTTACAATGTGAATCCAAATAAATGGAATTAAAATAGACTCAAATCCTTATTTAAACTTCGTCGTACGCACAAAATATTTGTAAGTCTTCTACAAGGAACTAAATATCATATTTTGTATCTTTGACAAATTCATTCAAACACTCAGCTTGAGAAACACAGGACAGTGATCGGATGCTTCTATTTTATCAGTGACCTGGGGAAAACGCTGGAAGTCAAATGGTAATTTTTCACCATTCTTAGATCCAAGATGTGTGGTTTTTCTCTTGTTACTCAGTCCTCTTCGCTCTATGTACGGTTTTATTTCGGTATTCTTGGATAGCTTGGGACTCAGGAGTATGTAATCTAATTGAGAAACGGAATTTTCTTTTTCCCACCAGTGTGTCCATCGTTGATTAGAATCAAGCCTAGAGACAGCATCCTCCATTCCTAAATCCTTTAATATGGGTACCAAAGCTGGAGAACTGGGTCCATCATTAAAGTCTCCTAGTACGACAAAATTCTCTTCTTTGAATAAATTTCCCGGGAATCGAACCTTAACCAAGTCACGTACTTTTTTTGCTTGTTTAAGTCTTAAGTCATTATTTTGTTTTTCCTTTACTTTCTTTTTTGCAGGATCCTTTTCATCTACATAATTAGATTTGAGATGATTTACAAATATGGTAAGTTGGCTACCGTCAGGAGTATCAAAATTAAGTTCAAGGCAGTCTCTACTAAAGAGATATTCTTGTTCGCCCGAGCCTGTATATGGTTCGTACATATTAGTCTTGATTTTTTCTACCTTTAATTTACTAAGGACTCCAACATCTATCCGCCGCGGATCATGAGAGTCTAATAGTATTGCATAATCATATTGTGATTCAAGGTATTCTTCGTTAAATAGTCTCAGAGCATCCATACTATCTACTTCTTGCATACATACTATATCAGGAAATTTCTTCCCTCCGCCCCCATCGCCATATCCTTTAATTGCTGATGCTGTCAATTTGCGCCAGTCACCCTTATCAAAAATTTTAAATGAATTTTTGAATAGTTGTCCAGGTAGAAACCCTCCATGTTCTTCAAGCTCTTCCTCTGTGAGAATCTTTCTTTTGAATTTATCCCCAGGAAGGTATCCAAACACTTTGTACCGAACAAAGAGATTTTCAACATTAAAGGTACATATTGTGACGTTGCTCATTAGTAACTTTTATGACATTTGACAAATATATAAATAATTCACTAATATATTTGATTAATTATAGTCAGTCTTTATAGTACCTTTTATAGGACTATATTTCCTTGCTGTTTTGGTCATATGATTGGGGCTATTACTGTAAAGTCCTTCTCGGAATGAATTATAATGGAATGGATTTAGTTTGTTTACAATGTGAATCCCTGGATCATTACGGAGGATCGATTTAATTCAGTTAATTTTGATGGGCCGGAACGGATGCAGAACAGATTTGTCTCTAAAAGAGGATTTAGATTCACCTTTGAATCCTAAAAGGAACCCAAAAAGTCAGGATCTTGAAGAGCTGCTCAAATTTGGGACCGTGAAACAATATAAAATATATGAAAAAGACATAACCATTATTAGTAAAATATGAGTCTAATTTCAAAAACTATAAGCTTACTTGTTCCACCAGACCTAATCTACCGAGCACTTAAGGATACACGTTTAGAACAACTTTTTCCCGAATTCTTTATTGGAGTTACAAGAAAAATATCAATTGATAAAGTAAATGAAGAGCTGGCTTTTAAAACAAATACTCAAGACGGTCATATTGAAATCATAGAAACTTTCAGATTGGTAATATCTGGAAGTAACAATACGAATGTCTTATACACTACTCAGACAAATGTAGATGGAGATATAGCAATAGAATCAATACTCAGGACACACATAGCAAATATCTTGTATTCACTTTTGATGCTTGAAACAGGATATGTTAACGGATTGATGGAGAAAGAATAATGGCCATACCAACATGTACCACGATATTACAAATAATGTGCGAAACGTTAAGTCTGATTATAACATGATCTATCCAATAATTCTCAGAACAATGAAACTTAATGTCAAAAAATAGCGGACTGGAAGGGATGAATCTGGAATTTCAGATGGGTCGGATTTAGAATTTCTATCGTTCCTTCACGATGAGAATCGTCAAAATAATGACAGAATTAATACTAATATAATTTTGGGTTTAATGGAATAATAAATTTTACATTTAGTAATGATGATCTTGAATAACTTGGGTTGATCGGTATTCGAACTCTTTGTACTACAGGTTCTATTAACTAATAATTAGCTTTTTGTCTTGGGTTCACGATTATGATTACCTATGTCTTCTATTATTTTCACTTTCACTTTGAGGTTTTCTGAAAACCTTAAGTGGTATGTTGAATATATTATACATACAAATGTCGACCGCTGGAATAGTCAATATACACTCCAAGGCCAAAGAAATTAAGCTGTCAGATATGTGGAAAGATTTTTGAGACTCCTGATATGTTGAGCTACCACAAGTCAGTCGAACATAGTCAAGCAAGGAGACCGCCATTAGGCATTTCATAAATTAGGATAAGGCTTTCCCTCTGTTAACACTCTCTAGTTTCTTGGGATTACAGTGATACACAAGTCCATTAAATTTGATAATCGATTACCGTCTTACGCTTCCCCGCATTTATTGGTAACGGTTCACTGAATTTTTCACCAAAATTTGCTACTGAAGTTTTGCTTTACTGGTAACTAATTAATAATGACACGTATTATACATGGATTCTTGGTAAGAGAATAAGGAACAGGCATATCAAAAAGAATGGAGAATAAAGCGTTCCTATTATATTTACAATTACAAATTGAATGAGGTATAGATTTAAGACGCTTGGGATTGGTAGAATTGTTATATTCATGAGTATAAATCCGATAGCTGAAATTATTAATGTTAGGAAAAATAACGATCCCAACCTATACCTTTTGACTTCCTCCCTCTTAATTATGATATCAATGAAATCTTTCAAAGAGGAATAAAAGTCATTTATTTTCATCTTATCATACCTACACATGGACAGGACCATCCATGAATTAAAGAACATAGAAAATATTGCAGAAAATAGAATGATAGCAATTCCCGCAGGGATTATTGCGATAATATCAGAATAGCTTTTTAGCTTTGCTGTGTACAGTGAAAATCGGTCAGAATCTATAACATAACTCTTTCGGATATCACCTTCATAACCTCCCATCTCTACTACAATTGACATATAAATTGAATAAATTATAAAGAGAACTAAAATTTCTATAGGACTGGGATTCTTGATCCTAAGTCTTTTTTTTAGTATAATACTTCTTGTGATCACCAGTTGAGTATACATAATTGCAAATGCTATGAAAAATAAACCAATTACGGGTAGATTGATAAACGGAATATAATTTGGATTATTGTTATTTTTGAGACCTATAACAAAAATTACCTCTATCATGACAGATATAATGAGTCCAATTAGAGGCATTAAGAAAAGTATGGGATTTCTGGAAATTACGTATAT
>DATBHO010000007.1:0-13609 GCA_036557405.1 Nitrososphaeraceae archaeon | reverse complement strand
TGTATTATTGGAGTGCCTAATATGAGGCTAAGGATGAGTGGAATCAATGCAGCAATCGCAGCTATAGGAAGCCATTTCTTTAATGAAGCGAGATTCAAGCTCATTCGTTGTTATAATGTTATCTTTATAATCTTTTTAAATGATTATTGATCTGCCGATGTTTAAATCATACTGATTGCAAATTATCATTCATCACTTAAGATCTAGCAAAATCAACCGCATTTAACATTGGATGAAAAAGTACCCTTGTTTCCATTATCGGATACTAGTTTTACTGTTCCTGTTCCACAGCTTCCGGAAAGGCTTATGTCAGAAGATGTTTATTTTATGGTAGTGTAGAAATAGGATATTCTTAAAATCTAATTCTTATTATTATAATTCCTTACATTGGATGACAAAATACTAAATTCATTAATCACTTGTTTCTTTGCGTTGTAGATATTTGAAATTAATTAACACTTTTATATGAAAGAATGTTTTTGATAAAGCGTGTTTAGGCATAATGCGTTTTTATTGTCATTGGGCTTGTCAATTACATTGATTTTCTCATCTTTTACATTTCCATTCTTGAATCCTTTTATATATGCTCAATCTCCATCAACCCACATCTCACAACAACAATACGATAAAATTAAGAATTGTGCTACAGATTTGAGCAAGAAACCAACTCCCGTAGAGTACCTAACATATTTCAATTGTGGTCATGTCTCAACGGACCCAAGCGGGAAAACTGTACGACAATTCACACTAATTGTTCAAGAGCATCAAAAGATCCCTATATCATATGAAGGACACGTCTTTGACGCATGGACATTTAATGGTACTGTGCCTGGACCAACAATTAGAGTTACAGAAGGCGATCTAGTGCGTATTAGAGTGATTAACAGCAACGAGAATGAGCATCCTCATTCACTTCACATGCACTCTATCCATGCCGCCATGAATGATGGCGTTTCGATGGGTGGATATCCTGGGGGTGCCATATCACCAGGCAGAAGTTTCACTTATGAATTTATTGCACAACCATACGGCGTATATCCATATCATTGTCATGTAGACCCAATAGCAGATCATATCAACAGGGGATTATATGGAATGATGATAATTGATCCAAAAGAACCCCGGCCGCAAATGACAGAGATGGCAATGCTTCTTAATGGCTATGACATGGATTACGATCAAGAAGGACCTGTCCATCTGCCTCCAGTAACCCAGTTTGAGACGAGTCAACAAGATGATAAAGGTGCCAATAAGACTGGAGGTACCGAGGGTAATGAAACTAACAATGTTGGTGGTATGACAAAAGGTACCGATAGTAACAAAACTAGCACAGGGGTCAATATGACGGATGTTTCTGCTGCTCCGTCAACGAAAGATGCCGGAGAGAAAGATGGTGGCAAACAAAATGCAGGCGAGGGTAGGGATAATGAAATTTACACAGTCAATGGAAAAGCATTTGAGTACATGATGCATCCAATTGTGTTGCAAACTGGAAAACCATATCGTATTTACGTTGTAAATATGTTGGAATTTGACTTGGTCAATTCATTCCATATACATGGTACTATGTATAATTATTATACCGCAGGCACAGACGAAACGCCAGATTATAAAACAGACATTGTAACAATGTCACAGGGAGATAGAGGTATTATGGAATTTACATATGACTATCCTGGAACTTACATGTTCCATGCCCATCAGGCGGAGTTTACAGACCTGGGTTGGATGGGATTATTTGACGTACGAGGAAATCCAGTTAATATTACTGCACATAGTTCAACATAACATTACCTAAAATCGTGTTGTTGAATATACCGAGCCAGACAGATAATTTTGATAATAGATTTAAACCAAAATAATTTAAGGCAACTTTAGTTCCTTTTCAAGATTGAATCGGTTGACGCTTAACCTCCGTATGGATAATTTTGTGAGGTAATTTATGGGATATTAATATCAACTTATTGAAATGTTATGAAACTGACAATATTTCTGGTAGATTCAATTTAAAATTGGCAATTTAAATTACTGTACTACAAATGTTGTAGTCTTTGTGGTTTCATTACCTGCTTGTGAAGCACTTGCTAAGACTGAGTACGTTCCTTTTATGTCGCCTACCCTGAACGAAGGTGAGAGTTCACCATCATTGTCCGTATAATCTTTAACAAGATTGCCTGTAGGATCTTTAATAGTTAAGCGTAGAAACACATGATCAAGTGTACTACCTGTTTGAGGATCTGATGCCGTTACCGATATTGTTTGTCTCTCTCCTCCTGAAATAGGATTTTGTTCTACATTAAGTTCGAGATTTATTTTATCAGAATTTGATGTATTTGTTGCATTAACTGATGAATCTGATTGGAATGATGAAGTTTGGTTATTTGAAGAAGTTGGGGTCTTAGTATTTGCAGTTGGTAACGGTAACTGGACGTTACTTGATTGATTTGATGTAATTCCAGTAACGTTAACACTAAACCATTTGGTAACAGTTGGCCCGGCAGGAGGAATCAAACAAGTAATTTTTGATGTCAAATCATTCAGCCCTGTTTGAATAAGGTGATATTTTGAATCATATGTGTAAGTCCACTTTGAAAAATCGCCTGACCCATTCGCACCGATAGGAGTAGCAAGTTGGTAAGGTTTCAGACCATTCCAATCTACATAAACCTGACATTGTGCGGTTGAGTTATCAGAAGAAGTTCCAGATATGGTGAGTTCGCCAACAGGAACCTGTTGATTACCCGGAGGAGAATCTATCTTTATTGATATTGCATAGATATTAACGGATCCAATATTGATTAACATCAGTAGTGCTAGCAGCGCTCCAAAAAAACCAGAAAAAAACATCCATTTATAACCCATATGCACAGTAATCTAATGTATTACCCTTATTTTTGTTTTCTAGATTTTTTAACAATAATGAATTGTCAATTCAGTTATTGCGTAATTACCCAATCTGCCCAATCTGCTTTTTAAGGAAATGGAATAGTAGATAGATCAAATGGAACATCATATTTTGTGGCTTTTGATTTGTCGGGGCAATCAGATTTACAATTATTCATATTAGTACCTTTGACGTCATTTGTGTTCGCCTCATTTGCATGACTGTTTTCTGTAGCGGAAGGACTTGTAACATTCCTCTCATTACCTATGCCTCTTATCTTAAAGGGGTCTGAATACCCTTGAGATTTCAGTACAGTGACGATCTCCTTGCTTGTGCTCTGATTGTTGAGGAGCTTAGCAATTGGATAAAATCGCTCAATTTGGTTATTATTAATTTCATTCTTTAGTATTAAATTCGCATGCGCTTCGCCATGTATAGCGCTCACTAATGATACTATACCACTTATTGCAATAAGGGCGATAATTCTATCTACCATGACCTAGCCGTTATGAAATTTAGCTAAAAGTGAGTATATTTAGATTAGGTAACGAACTGCTGTATGATAATCAAGGTAAAATCGATAGTACATGAATTACTGTATAATTTTAGTAGGAAGATTACTATAACCAAATATACTTGATATATCTTCTATATAATTGAGAATTGGACCATTGATGACAACAGCAGAGATATAATTTGAAATGTATATCTCATGATATGCTATTCAGTTCTTTATTATATACTGCAAAACCTCAACATATTTGAACTCGTAACGTTATGAATAATTCATCTCACATATTTTATCGCATACATAATTATAATAGATAAATTATCAATTCATTTTACACGTGCTCGTGAGATGAGCTCCCAATCTACATTGTACTTGGCGTAACGTAAAAATTGTTAAGATACATATCAGAAATTCGTTTCATTTCACCTGTATCCAGATATCTTCCATCTGATATCTCAGAAAATTTATCAATCTCCTCCAAACTTATCATAGTTGGCAGAACCACCGATATCTGCTCATGCGATAGAATGAATTTAATCGCAAGTTCAGTAATGTCCCAGCCTTTTTTGTCAGAAATTGTCCTCATATTTTCTACTTTCTTTAATGCCTCACATATCCATTCCTTTTTTCTCGCACTTCTATGATCATTCTTGTCAAATGTGGTGTTCTCATTTACTTTTCCAGTTAAGACTCCTGATGCGTCAGGCACTCTTGCCATTATTCCTACATTTTTTTCTTTACCTGCCCTTAGTAGCTCATTACCCGGATCTTGCTCTAAAATATTATAGACAGTCTGCATACATGTAATATTGTGTTCTCTAATAGCATGTAGGCCCTCATCCTTCCACCCAATAGCTGGACCTAAGGCTATACCATGACTTTTAATCGTGCCCATGGTAACCAGATTATCTAATTCATTAAACAATTCTTTATTTGTTACGGCCTGCATTTTTGGGTTGTGAAGGCTATATACATCGATATAACCAGTCTGAAGTCTTTCTAGACTCTTTCCTAACGCATACTGCAAATACTCTAAGTCATGTTTCTGAGGTAGCTCACTGTGGCCAATTTGCTCAGCATTGTACATGTCGTATCCCCATTTTGTTGAAAATACTACTTCATCTCTCATACCTTTGAATGCTATTCCGATTAGTTTCTCACTTTTTCCTTTCCCATAGATGTCTCCAGTATCATAGAAATTAATTCCTACGTCATATGCTCTATTCAACATTCTAATCGCTTCATCATCGTCTATTTTCTTCCCCCACCAATCTAGGCCAATCGTCCATGCACCAAATCCGATTTCGCTTACTTTAATATCGCTCTTACCAAGCCGTCTATATCTCAATTCCAAATCTCCGTAAAACTATCATAGATTTGTTGAAAATCATCTTCTTTAATTACTGGTTCACATCGGTTCAATAATTTATGAATGTTATCGGAAGAAATTCCATTTATTTTGGGGACGTCAATGTTAATCCAGGATTTACAACCAGCCCATTCTGGGTTAACTTTTACCGAAATAGGTTCAGGCAACTTGTGAATTCTCAATAGAAGTGCATTCATTTGTTTTTTTGGATTATAACCCATTCTCATGTTAACATATCTTTCATTCCATATATGATACTTCTCCAATTTGGATAACTTTGTTTCATCATTAAACTCCTGCATTCCCTCAACTTGTGCTAAAATCGTCATAGTATTTATTTTATCTTGAACAAAATTCGGGTCATTGTTTTTTAATAGTAATTCAAATTCTCGTAAATAATCTTGTTGTAAATATTCTTTAGATTGGTGCTCAAATGTCGGATACAAAAGGAAAATTTTTTGACTAATCTCAAAACCCTCATTGTATTCAAGGATTCCTCCCTTTCGTAGCAATATTGATTGTCTACCCTTCTCCAAAGCTCTACAAACAATAGACCATTCCTTGAGTGCTAGCATGTTCATCCTAAACTCATAATTATATCAAATATTTTTTTATATGCACAAACTATCATAGGGGTATCTCTTACAACATATCTGTTTACTTGCGTTTCACGAAGTTTCATGATCAAGTCTTGGAAGTCTATCAGACTGTCAGTCTCGAAAGCCAGCATAAAATCTTGATCTCCCATACCAAATGAATAAGAAGTATTCAGTCTCACTTGTGGAAATTTTTTACCAACATTAATGTGCTCTTTCATCATTTCGCTTCTTTTTTCAAATGGAAGAAGATACCATTCTCTGGATTTGACAAATGGATAAACGATATTGTATTTCAGGGGCTCGTCATCTTCCAAGAAACCGGGAATAACTTTATTCGAATAAATTGATGGACGTGTTGCCGACAAAAAAACCTCAGATGTGTCAATATATTTTCCAAGTACGGTAGTGTAAACTTTTGAAGTTAGCACTTGAATTTTTTCTATAGAATCAGAAATACTCCATAACATAAAGTCAGATTCCTTTCGCAGACCTAGCGTGGAATAAGTTCTTACCTTCATCTTTGTATTGGCAATATCTATCAATGATGAAAACTCCTTGGCAGCCTCTTCCTTTCCTATATCATTCAGCCATCTCCATTTTGGATCAACTTTGTAGAAGGAAAAATCAAGATATAGAGTAGCCAAGTTGATATCATTTTTTTTAATATCAATCTCCTTTTGATCTGCTTTTGATTTATCATAACTCATGCTAATACAGAAATATTCTGAATATTTAAATTAAATATAAAGTAACATTATTACTCCAAAATGTCACTGTCCAATAATTGAAAAAGAACTTCAAAAAACGAGCATGATTTCGCTAAAATTATGATGGATGAAAACGTTAATGATTTACCCGGTTGATGTCTTTAACCATTCCTTCAATATATTTTCTATAATCCTTGTCCACTTCCTGAGCAGCAATCAATATCTTACTCTTGATCTCCGAAGATTCTAGGAACATTCTTGTGTCCTTTGGAATACAATGACCTCCAATTCCATCTCTAGGTTCTAGAATGTTTACATTCCATTTTGTATTTACTGCATCTCTTAATTCTGCAAACGAAATATGATTTGCTTTACAGAACATATAGAGATCCTCTGCGAAAGCAATTTGCAAATATCTATCTGCGTTTTCAATTATTTTACTCAATTCTGCTATTTCTACTGTGGAAACAGAATACATGGGAATGCCAAGACTTCTATATGATTTCCTACCAGTATAAAATTCCAAATCTGCCTTTTCTTCACTATCGACTCCATCATAAAATCTAATCCCTGTTCGAAGACAACAGTCACAGACACCACCTATTACCCTTTGTTGATTGACACCATGAATTTCCTCTTCCAGTGCAAACCACCTATGTGGCGCATGAACTACATGAAATCTATGCTCCAGTATTTCGAACATTTTCCTTGTAGTCCCTCTTGGTACGGTACTTTCGATTGATACGAGTTTTCCATTCGTTGCTTCTTTAGCTATCTTTCTAATAATTGCCATTAATCCGTCAATCTGTGGCGAGGAAATATCATCGTCTCTATGAGTGGAGATGCAAATCAAAAATACGTCAATTTCTTTGAAATTCTCTAGTCTCTTTATACCATGTTGCTTTTCAGAATTTTCCATTACAAGCTGATTGTTGTCATAACCATAAACATCAAATCCCCTTTCTTTAACATACTTTGCGACTGGAAGCCCGAGTTGACCCAATCCTACAACTAAGATTTTTTCAAATGAAATTTCCTGTTTCGTGTGGTTAATCACATTTACAGCCTCCAAATAATTTTGAAACAAATG
Organism: Nitrososphaeraceae archaeon; assembly: GCA_036557405.1. Classification (GTDB taxonomy): domain Archaea; phylum Thermoproteota; class Nitrososphaeria; order Nitrososphaerales; family Nitrososphaeraceae; genus TA-21. The sequence continues at coordinate 6,449 of DATBHO010000007.1, read as the reverse complement.
ATATTGTATTAATATTTATCTATTGTCATCTCACATAGCTAATGAATACAAGTTAAATCTGTTCTTTTTAATGTAAATATGTAATAGAACAAATTACCATAAATTTCACCGATGAAAATCTATTGCGATATAAATGAATCGATTTAGCATGAATAAACACTAATTTTGGAGCTATTTTGATTGAAGTTGTATTTTTTGTAATTTTTACAGTACAAAAATATTGAACAATTTATTAGTCATATGAATAAAAATATTCATATGGCAAAAACATTGTCCAGTCAAACCCTAAAAAAAAATGATAATGCTCCACCTTTCAGGTTAATGGGAACAGATAACAAATTCCATTCAGTTGAGGATTTCAGTGGTAAGTGCCTCTTGATAGTCTTTATTTGCAACCATTGTCCTTATGTTAAAGCTCGTATAGGTGATCTCGTTTCACTTCAGAGCAAGTTTCCTAAGTCAGAATTCCAAATTGTAGGGATAAATAGTAATGATCCATCTTATCAAGATGAAGGATTTGAGAACATGGTTGATTTTTACAGACAGAATAAATTGAACTTTCCTTATGTTATAGATGATACACAGCAAATTGCAAAATCATATGGAGCCGTCTGTACACCAGATCCATTTTTGTTTGATCAAAACCGAAGGCTTGTGTTCCATGGAAAAATAAATGATGCAATGGAACCAGAGATGACTCCGCAAGAGCACGTGATGGAAAATAACATTAGAAAAGTATTGAAGGGTGAAACAATAGAAAAAGAATTTGATCCATCTATTGGTTGTTCAATTAAATGGAAATCATAAGTAATCTATCCATATCTGTACATTATTCCCTTCTCACCTTTTGGATGTCTCCATCTAGTTCCAATTGAACAAGTCCCACACTCCACACAGCCTTCATGTTGTAGCACTACATCCTCACCTTCAAGACTATAACACCTGGTAGGACATAGTAAAATCAATTTCTTCATGAATTCACTTCTTTTGTTCTCAACAGTGATATGTGATTCACTGTCATCATTGTATTGCAATCTCGCGATTCTATCTGATAGTGTAGAAATTGCCGGTGTATATGAAGAATTAATAATACTTCCAAGTCTGTTTGCCAATTGCATTGGTACCTGAACATATGTCTTTTCTGATTCTATAAATGGTAAAATTTTGTCATATCCCAAAAAATTTGCCATTTGTATGGCAATTTTCCTCAACTTATTATTTTTCATAAGTCGAAGGCCAAACCCAAATAGAGGATCAACAGAATCTATTTTAATATTTTTTGCTACGTTAAGGAATAAACTTAAGTAGCCTTCATCGATTTTGTTCATTTCAATTGTATACGGGCTCTCGTTAACTAGTGATTCATAGTAGCTTCCCATGTAATCCGAATCAAAATTATTATTTTCTATAGATCGGGAAATTGCAATTGAGGCCCGTACTGCATCATCAATACCCACATTGAGACCTTCTATTTTTGGACCGATGAATAACCCACGGCCAGCGGCATCCCCGATAAATAAGATATTTTTATAATAAGGTTTTTTCATCATGCATCTTTTTCCATCAGGAATTAATTTTGCGCTATATTCTAGCTCTACATAATTATTAACAAATTGTACTCCATATTTTTCAATTAGATCTTTTCTTATACTATCAATTTTAAATTTAATGTCTTCTATGTTATTGAACTTTCCAGACTCAACCAGAGCAACATTATCCTTAGAAAAATATTTGTACCTTAATTCATTGTATGTTTTTATTAGCTTGCTAACACTAAGCTGCATTTTGAGTTGATCTTCTTTTGAGAGATCATTGTTCTCCTTTCTCAATTGAACTTCATCTTTAATATATTCACTAATTAATGGATTTTTGATTAATTCATCTATAAGCTGTGTTGGGTAAACGGGATTTGAGAGAAGCGAGTCATAGTGATATACGGCTCCAAGTGATAATGTATCACGATTTGTATAAAGAAATCCACCACCAATGTGATTTAAAGTTATATCGCCTGCAAAAAGATGCGCTGAACCTTCTGAAGAGCCTATTTTAAATCTCTCTTCAATAATATTTTCAGGCAATTTTATGATGACTTTAACACCAAAGTACACTTCTTCTGGTTTGAATTTATCCCTGGCCGCTGTAAGTTCGGCAACCTCTGAATTTATCCCATCTGCTGCAATTATCGACTTTACTTGGAACTCTTGTAATTCATTTGTCCTTACAATCGTCTTGTTCTCTACCCAATCAATGTCAGAAACGTGGACTCCAGTGATGATTCCACCACCTTGTTTCTCTGCTGATTCAGAAGCTCGCTCTGCAAGCCAAGGGTTTAGTCTATTTAAAAGAACAGAGTAGGCAAAATTTGTTTTGTATTCATGAAGTGCGGTCAGATCCATTGTAAAAATTTTATTCTTGGATGTGGCATGAAGTAAATATTTTTTTATCAATCTTTCAATAGGTGCAGTAGATTCAAAATCAGAACCAAAAACATCCTCCACGTTGTATATCCTTCCACCTGGATCTCTTTTAGAGTATAAAATGCCACCTGACACATTTTTGGTACCTATTCGATTCCCTGCTTCAATCAATATCGTTTTTTTATTTAAATCAGATAATTTTTTTAATGCCGATAGTCCGGCTGATCCTCCGCCAATTATTGCCACATCATATTGTTCCAAATCTAGGTACTCCTTATAGAAATAGCTGATATTTGCTTTTTAATCTGGTCAATAAGCATCGGAATAACTTCCTCCATTCTTCCTTTTATAAAAATATCTGATTCATCTGCGATGTGGGAATTTTCATCAGTATTTATTGAAATTACCAATTCAGAGTCTTTCATTCCAGCTATGTGTTGTATCGCTCCACTTAGTCCTATAGCAACGTAAAGGGTCGGTGCAACCTTACTTCCACTAGTACCAATGACTCTATCGGCAATCATATACTTTGAATCCAGATTTTGATTCAATTGATACGGTTTTTTTGATAACGGTAAAGTTATTCCTATTTCTGCATCAATAAGCTTTGCAAATTCTTCAACTAGCTTGACATTAAGTTCTGGATTCTCTTTAATTCCGCGACCAATGCTGACTACTATTTTGCAAGTTTCGTAATCGATTGTTTTTTCAATCACCCTTCTGTCCAAAATCTTAATTTTTGGATCTTGGTCTAGTATAGGGGAATATTCTACAATTGTTCCTTTCCTTAAATTATCCCTTTCTATCGGGATAAAGGCGCCAGGTATTATGCTGCATCCTTGTGGGTGATACTCCCTTAAAATTTCTGGGTTTTTATTATCTAAGCATAGTATTGTTGTCCATAAAAAGCCAGAAAAATCTGGACGATACATTTCTAGAATTTTTTGATATCTTATAGACTGACCCTTTGTTTTGTGCTCATGTCTAATATCAAGATCACTGATGACGAGCTTATTTATATCCGATGCTAAACCTGAATCTAGTTCTGCAAGTACCGTAGAAGATAAATGTCTCCCAATATTATCTGCCGCAAAAAACATGTATCTTGGTTTTACAAATGTGCTTGCGTATTCAGGTGATATTTCTTTCATGATTTTTGCATCTTTCGCAATCTGTGCTATTACTCTAGTATCGATATCATTTCGAGGATATCTTAGTTCCTGGTGATTAGCATATATTACTGAATCTGCGCCATATGTTACTAATTCATCACATAATTCTCTTACATTACTACCAAGCAATACTGCTACAACCTTCTCTGTAGAGTTGTATTTTTGATTGAAATCATCCATCAACCGTCTCGCTTCACCTAGCATCTCCAAGGTTACAGGGACTACCTTACCTTCAAAATGCTCAATTATTACGTAAATATGTCGATATTTTTCGGTGGCATTTGATCTATTTTCTTGGCCAACTGGTTTTTCCATTTATCACTTACCTCCTAAAATTTGAATTATTTTTGTTGTTACTGGTGTTATATTATTTGGATTGGATGGATCTATGAACTCAGTTTTTCGGTTTGTCTTTGCCCTGGGAATTTTTTCTACTCTATAGACAATAGTCGGAGAACCTGGAAGTCCTACGCGTTTTGGGTCTAGATCTAATTTTTTACTGTCAAATACTTTCAAAAATTGTTTATAATCTTTAGATTGTTTTGTCCCTTCCTTTCTAAGCTTGTTTGCTGCTAATCTTTGCGAGACGGTATTGAAATTTGACCTATACGAAGGATCGATGGTAATAAAGACAGGTAGCGGAGATTCTAATTCTTCAATTATAGTATCCATTCCTTGAAGAGAAATCAATCTTTTTGCAATCACGACCTTTCTGTCCAAATCAATATTAAAATCAATTACATTTCCGAGAAATGTATAACCTAATTTCCATGCTGTCTGCGGTCCTGTCTGTCCTGTCTCTCCATCAGACGCTCGATGCCCCGAAAAGACAATATCAATCTTATTGCCGCCAAACATTTTATCTATCCCGTTCTTCAGTACCTCAGCAGTAGCAAGGGTATCTGCACCTGCAAATAATCTGTCACTATATAAATGGAGTTCTTCCGCATCACTCAACAATTGTGCTTGTTCGAGAGCGGTCTCTGCGATGGGCGGACCCATAGTACCAATAGAAATACGCGCGCCATACTTCACCTTGCAGTAAAATGCAGCATTGCATGCAATTGCACTATGTGGACCCAAAATATTCTTTGTCTCTGCTCTGTTCAGTGTTCCATCTGAATTATAACTGACATTACCTTCTGAAAAATCAGGTTCTAGTTTTATTATAACAGCTATGTTCAACAAATCTTGCTTCTTTATGGATTATCTCAATATAACTCTTGATTTTCTCTTCTCTTATGAATTTTGAGCTTTCTATAATTGATTCATTTTGCCTAGCGTGATATGTTACCCAATGGCGAACCCTCAAACAAAACGCCTTTTCTTTGTAATACCTTAACTACAATACCTTTAATTATTATAAGTTATATTTGAAAATATGGTAGATCTAGTTTACGGACGCGGAATAACTGATTTAATTCGTGAATTTCCTTTTTATTTAACATTTTTTCGCAATATTATTGATATTAAATTATTTCATAAGAAAAGGACATTGTATGGGTCTGCAGACATAATCAATGTATGCAATCTACACTGCTCCCATTGTTATTGGTGGCTCAATCGAGAGGATGAAAATAATGAACTAAGCGCAGAGGATTGGAGAACTATAGTAAGGAATACCTTCAAAAAACAGCGTCTTATTGGTGTTACGTTAGTGGGTGGTGAACCAACAATGCGCCCTGACGTAATTGATGTTTTCTGCCAAGAAATGCCCGGCAGGGTTTGTGTAGTAACAAATGGAACTTTTCCTTTAAAACGGTTCGAAAATCTATATTTTTATTGGGTGTCCCTTGATGGGACTGAAAAGGTGCATGATAGCATAAGAGGTGAAGGGTCGTATCAAAAGACACGTGACACAATTTTGGAATATATTTCCGGACCACCCCGAAAAGGAAAACCAGCTTGGAAAGATATATGGATAACAATGACTATTAATTCATTGAATTATCGTACAGTCACAGATCTGGCTGATGAATGGAAGGATAAAATCAATAAGATTGGCTTTCAGTTTCATACTCCCTTTGTAACGGGAGATCCATTATGGTTACCATTTGGTGAAACAAGAAATGAAGTAGTAGATTGTATAATCTTGCTCAAGAAAAAATATCCAAATTATATCGTAAACACTGAGAAACAAATTTCATTGATGAAAGGAAACTGGGGGGGCAATGGAACAATACCTATTCAGTGTCCTTCGTGGGCAATACTTTCTTTCGATCACAGAGGGAAGGTCAAGCAACCATGTTGTATTGGAAGTTCTGATAAAAAAGGACTAAAACCAATATGTGAGCAATGCGGACTCGGATGTTATTCAGTGCTTGTGGCACAGGGAATTAAGGGAATCTAATCATCATATCGCAGCGTATCGCTTGATCAGTAATATCAAATCTATAAACATGTAAAGCATTTTAATAATTACCGTGAGTTGTGGTGTGTTATTAGTTTAAATTGGTTTGGTATTATGAACAATTAACGGTTGCCATTGGTTAGAGTATCTAAAAGAATTCTTCGCTTTAATTTGTCGCATGATTATAAGGACGATCATGCGTCTATTGACATAAATAAGTTTGTCTATGGCAGAAAAATTAAGTATAGCTGCGAAAAGTGTAGCTCATCATTTACGACATGGAAAGCGTTGCATAAACACAAAGTTGAAAATCATTCGTATTGATGCAATTAAATTAATTATTTAGTCAGGATCTTCGTTGTGGGGGCATTCGCGATGGATGATTCAATTTCCTTTAATCTATCATCGAATCCCTCACTGCTGCGAATCTCTTCATATGAGGAGTCAGAGCGGAGTTTTTCTATAATTGCAACAACGTCGTCGTTTGTCACACCGTGTTTTTTATCATAT
>DATBHO010000006.1:0-8653 GCA_036557405.1 Nitrososphaeraceae archaeon | reverse complement strand
AACTACGATTCTCAAACTTATGACTTATGTTTTTCTTCCAATCGTTTGATGCTGAATTCTAACTGATCAATCCTTGACTTTTCAATTTCCAATATTCTGACTTTATTTCTTAATCTGTTTTCCTCATTAATTGTTAGGTTTTCAATTGCTTTTTGGTATTCGTGATACATTTCTTCTTGAGTAGGCCTATAATAGCATGATGTTAAACCGATTTTATGCCCTAATAACATCTCTCTGATCTCTGGATTTACTTTTGAATTAACGCATTGGGTGGTGAAGAATTTTCTACAACCATGCGCCCTTGCAACCTCTTTTCTATTTTGCGAATGGCTTATGACTCTAACACCAGATTTTAGCAAAATAACACTCAACAAGGATTCAATTCCGCTTATCGACATACCTTTACTTTTATTTTTAATTTGTTCCAAATCGGAGATATCAAACTGCTCTCTGATAAGGTAAGAATCCTTATTCAGATCTTCACCATGTATAGTTCGAAAATCAAGATAAGCGTCAATGTATGAAGTACATTCTGGACTACAAAATGTGAGATAATGTGAAGTAGAGCCTTCATATGCAGTTATTTTGTAAATATTATTGATTTTTTCCAGATTTCTAATTTTAATATCTGGCAGAGCACCTATTCTAATACCCGAAGACGCCATTAGCAAGACAATAGTTTTTGCTCTAAGATCTGATACATCTAATATTTTTTTAATTTCTTCACGAGTATAGGCTCTATCGACTACTTTTCTAATATATTCGCGTTTGAACATCTTTATCTTTTTCTTGTTTAAAGAGACGTCGTTCATATCGTAGAAATGATAAATAGCATTTAGTCTTGTCGAAATTGAATTGTAAGATAATTTTTTCTCTCTCAACGACATCAAATATGGTATTATCCGATTTTGTTGTCCAATCAAATCTTCAAATTTATTAGTGTCACAGAACTCCATAAATAAGCGCAAATTGTATTGGTATATTTTTTTGGTTATGTCCGATTTGATAGAGTTTATAAAATTGCAATATAGGTCCTCCTTTTGTTCCTGAATTATTGACGACATGTACTATTCTAACAAATATGAGTAAAGAAACTAATCTAAATATACGTGCGTTAAAAAAAAGATATTGATAAATATCGGCTTGGAAGTTTCTACTTGTAGCTCGCGAATCAGCCCGGTCGAATCTACACCATAGTGTCGATGCCGAATCTAGCGGTCAAACTCCACAGGAGGGCTATGGATTTCAGGCTCTGGATCGTCATGAAAAGAAACCTGAGGACAGCAGTTCGAATCTGCTCCGGGCTACCTCCGTTAATTCTAAATTTGCGGACCAAATTTAGCCAAGTATTTAGTTTCTTCTCCGAACCTTTGGAAATTTTCAATGAACAAATGCGCCAATCTTTTCGCTGCAACAATGTACTGATCTTTATTCGACCACGAGGATTTCGGGTCTAAAATTTTTGAAGGGATATGGGGACAAGAGAGAGGAATTTCTAAGTTGAAGACATTGTCGTGTGTGTAATTCACCCTTTCGAGATCTCCGTTTATTGATGCCGACACCATTGCTCTTGTATATTTTAGATCCATCCTTTTACCTATCCCATATGGACCGCCACTCCAACCAGTATTTATAAGATATACACTTGAGTTATATTTTGAAATCTTATCTGCAAGCATTCTTGCATACACGATAGGATGTAATGGCATAAATGGTGCTCCAAAACATTGAGAAAATGTTTCTTTTGGTTCCGTAATTCCCCTTTCGGTACCTGCTAACTTACTTGTATAACCAGAAATGAAATGATACATTGCGCCCTCCTTGGTTAGTTTCGCTATTGGTGGCATCACACCGAACGCATCAGCAGTGAGAAAGATTACAACCTTAGGATGAGTAGCAACCGAGGGTATTACTGCGCCAGGGATAAATGCCAGCGGGTATACTACTCGAGTGTTCTCGGTCAAGTAACTATCGTCATATTTTGGCTCTCGTGTTTGTTCATCAACAATTACGTTCTCCATTACAGAACCAAATTTTATTGCATTCCATATTTGCGGTTCATCTTCTTTCTTAAGATTTATGCACTTAGCGTAACATCCGCCTTCGAAATTAAAAATTCCCCTATCTGACCATCCGTGTTCATCATCGCCTATTAGATATCTCTCTGGATCGGCGGATAAAGTGGTTTTTCCTGTCCCGGATAAACCAAAAAATAATGCTGTCTCTCCGTTTTTTCCAATATTTGCAGAACAATGCATCGGAAATATTCCCCTCTGTGGAAGTAGAAAATTCATGACAGAGAACATTGACTTTTTTATTTCCCCTGCATACGAGGTGTAACCTATTAAAACAATTTTTTTGGAAAAATTAAGGATTATGAATGTTCCACTTTTGGTTCCATCAATTTCAGGAAGAGCAGCAAAATCATTGACAAAGAAAATGGTGAACTCGGGTTTATGATTATCAAGTTCTTCAAGAGTTGGTTGTATAAAAATTTGTGATGCAAACATACTATGCCATGCAGTATCGGTAAAAACTCTAATTGGAAGGCGAATTACAGGATCTGCTCCTACAAATCCGTCAAATATAAAAAAGTCCTTTCCGGATACGTGTTGCTTCATTCTTTCGAAAATTTTGTCAAACTTTCCCGAAGATATGGAATGGTTTACTTTACCCCAGTTAACAAGACCATGAGTTATTTCATCGTCAACAATGAATTTATCATCAGGAGAGCGTCCCGTGAATTTTCCGGTCTTAACTGACAAAGCTCCAGAATTAGACAATAGTCCTTCATTTCTCTCAATTGCAAATTCGATGAGAGTTGCTATTGGTAAATTTCTTTCAATTTTACCAAAATTAATGTTCATCTTCTCAAGATGTAGATGATAACTCTTAGAATGACCATTATCCTCCTCACTCATTGATACGATGTAAGGTCCACAAAGGCTATTTAATTTATTTCATGTTTATAAATTCCTCTAAATTTTTTGGAAAAGTAAAAAATTACACCTTAAATTGCTCGGTGCAGATAGAGATAATCCTGCACCGAGCACTAATGTTGTTACATCTATCTCCTGAAATAGACGATATTTGGTATCGAGTACTTAAAGTGTTTAAACTTTGTGGAAATAGGTTTAAACTACTACACGATGAGTGCTCTTTATTAATCTGTTAAGAGTAGTAAAGTTAAATGAGTAATCCAGAAATCAATAGTATTAAGGATGTTGTACGGGAATTTACAGAAGCCGATAATGCCATCAAAACAGTATTTCCGAAGGTAGACCCAATTCTGGTTGTTAGACTAATTTTTGACGAGAAGGCAAAAAAAGAAAGTATCTATACCTTGGAAATCATGCTTAAACCCGAACAGGATACCCAACAAATTAGAGAAAGAGTAATTAGTGTCACTGGTATGGCACCAGGTTTTTATCTTAAAGGAACAAAAATGGTAGTTAGTCATGGTCTTGATCTCAATCTACTGAAGCGAATTAATGATTTGGACTTTGTAGTCAGCATCAAGGGAAGTCCATACAGTGCTGGGGGCTCTTCAGACTTTTGAAAGGCTGTTTTTGCCATACAATAAAATGGGAATAAATAAATTAAATCTTAAAGTAGATCAAAATTCTATTTTGGACTTTCAATTGATAGAAACATCACTTTTGAAAAAAGGTTAACTAATTCAATCGAAAACACTCGTTGCGCAATACCCATGATTTATACTTCCTGGAATAGTAGGCTAGTCCGCAATTCTCCTCATTAACGTTATAATAGGTTTGTTTTTTCTCTGTTTCCAAAACGCGAAGGAGCTTAAGCACCGTTCTCTCTTCAACCAAATATTTCATGATCCGTTCTACTTCCCGCTCCATTCTTGGGTACCTATTGCAATTTATAATTCCGTAATTACTTATATATGGTAACCAACAATTTTAACCTAAAATTCCATATACATTTTTAAAGGAAAATTAAATAAAAGAAATGATGAATAAGAATAATCTTCTCATCTTACAAATGGATTTAAATTTCATCAACTAAATTAATTTAATAATCCACTTTATCCTACAAGAATACAATCAAAACTGCCGAAGTTTTAAAACAATAGATATAAATTAACTTTTTGAAGTACAACCCATGTGATGGCTTTCAAAGAGAGTTCTGTATTTCGAAGTTTAGCTCATATTAAATTTTTTCACCTGTACATTCTAATTCCAATCTGTTTTTTGCTTGTTTTTAGCTTTATTTCTGTAAATTCTTATGCTCAAACTACATCTTTTGACGATTCTTTATTGTCGAAATTATTTGATAGAGTTAAGGGTTCTGTAGTACAGATTACTGTATCAAACAAGGACCCCCGTGCTTCTGCACTTGGTTCAGGGTTTGTTTACGACAGTGCTGGTCACATTATCACAAATGATCATGTGATTCGAAATAGATCGTACAACGATACCCAAACCAATAATGTTACTGTGACCTTTTTAGATGATAAATCGTATAAGGCAAAAATTATCGGCAGCGATCCTTTTTCTGATCTAGCAGTTTTACAAATTGAGAATCCAAAAAATGAATCAATAATACCATTGACCCTTAGTAACTCGACTCATGCAAAAATTGGAGAACATGTAATTGCGATAGGGAACCCATTTGGACTTTCAGGTTCTATGACGGAGGGGATAATTAGCGGATTAGGTAGAGTAATACCATCTCAAAATCCAGGTAGTCCTGAAGGTCCAGATTTACCACCTGATCAAGTTACACAAAATCCTTCTACGTCATATTCCATTCCTGAGATAATTCAGACTGATGCGGCCATAAATCCTGGAAATTCTGGAGGACCGCTACTTAATTTGAATGGACAAGTGATTGGAATAAATAGTGCTATTTTTTCTTTAACAGGCGAATATTCTGGTGTGGGATTTGCTATTCCGGCAAGTACAATTCAGAGAGTAGTACCGGTCTTAATGTCAGAGCATTCTTACAAACATCCATGGATTGGAATTTCTGGAATAGACGTTAATGAACAAATTGCGTCGGCCATGAATTTAAACACAACTAGAGGTTTTCTTGTAATAGATACTAGTCCGGGCGGTCCCGCTTCCAGGGCCGGATTACATGGTGGAGATAAATTCGTAGATGTAAATGGCAGGAAAACAAAATTGTTCGGAGATGTTATTATAAAAATTGATAATCAAAGTGTTTCCAAGATTGATGACATATTGGTATATTTGGAACAACATAAAAAGGTTGGACAAGATGTTAAACTCACTGTTATAAGAGATGGGAAACTCCAAACAATTGATGTTGTTCTGGCGGAAAGACCCGTACAACTCAATATAGAGCCCTTGTGGTTAGGAATTGATGGTACTGATATGAGTGAGGATATCGCAACAAAATTAAATACTAATCAGAGCACTGGAATCCTAGTAGTTGGAGTTATTGCAGATGGACCAGCAGATAAAGCTGGAATGAAAGGTGGTTATAAAATAACAGACATAAATGGAACGGAAATACAATTAGGCGGGGATATTATTACAAGCGCAGACAAGATACCCATTCAAAATTTGAAAGATCTATCAACCTATATTAAAAACAATAAAAAGGAAGGCGACAAGATGAGTCTTGGTATTCTCAGAGATGGTAAACCTCAGGAAATTAATGTTACGTTGCAGGCAAAACCAAAAGATCTAAAGCAATAGTTGATTTAATAGAACGCAGAAATTATTTAGTCTCTGTGAGTTCCTTATAACCGCTCTTAAATTCTGCATTTGTTCTGTGCAACAGTCCAACAAACTTATTGTCTTTACTAAGAATTTCCCTCATGTTACTTTCGAGCTCAAAGTAGGCTACTTCTGGGTCACCAGTTTTCAATTTTGGTGTAAGAGAAAGAATAATTGAGTCAGAGTACATAATTGTAATTCTAAGTGCCAATAATTTTGCATTTAATTCTAATTCGAACATAAGATGTTTCATCATCTCGTTTTTATGTTCCTCATTAGAGTTCTGAGTATCTTCCAACCAGTTTAGAGTAATCCTACAGCATTGTCTTAGATACTGGGTTATGACAGAATAAAATCTGGCTGAACTTGAGGCTATTGTGTCTACCTCAAAGTATTGATACAAGAGTGTCATGAGGATTGGATCATTGCTATATTTCTTTAAAAAGTTGGGAGGATAGCTTCTGGTTTCAGTGAGTATATAAAATAGTCCTATACTCGTTAATTGGTACTTTCTCGTACCTCTCAAGATTAGTCCTTTTTTTTCAGTAAGCAGCTTTAGCCCCAGTAATTTCGACACAGATGAAGTATCGCCTAATTGGTTCTTATCCCTCAGTTTCAAATATGAGCCAATTTGGGAAGAAAAATCAACACTGTTTATCACTTTGAACAAAATTGATTTTTCTTCAGTTCCTATTTGCTTTTTTTCATAATCATACAATGCTTGGAAATAATTAGAGTAATCCATATTTTCTCTTGGAGTAGACAAATTAACTAATCAACTGAATTTAAATTGTTCATTCAAATATAGAGTTTTTAAGAACAATTGTTCTAAATTTACCTTTCAACCAGAAAATGAACGGAATTTTATCATCCTTATCGACTTTTTTTGATGATATAGTATTACTACATTTAAAAAGCACCCCATCTGTGTAATTCTTAAGGGGCCATCGTCTAGCTTGGTCTAGGATACCATCTCGGTTGATATGATAACATTTCTTTTCATTCCATGTCATTGAGGTATTGGCCTGGGGCGCTGGCGGTCGTGGGTTCAAATCCCACTGGCCCCACGTTAATCTTTACATTTTATTTAGTCCCACCTCTATATACAATCTTAAGAAAGATTGTTAAGCCAACTAATCCCCGAGCAAGAAAAGAAAAAATGCTTTTCAAACAAGTCCTCATTTTGGAAAAAATAGCAAAACTACAAACTTACTTCCATTTCCGATGAAATTCTGAATGAAGGTCAAGTTCGATAATGATACACACGGTAGGTTTTCAATCACACATTCTAAGTTCAGTGACTGAAAATATTGATAAATTTATTGAAGATATGACAAAGCAGCATGGCAGCACTTTCAGACTTATATTAAATTTGCCGCCACAGCCAAACCCTTTGAGTCTACTCGTAACCAGAGTGATGTCGATTATTCGGCCCTAATTATCTATGAGATCTAACCATTTGTAGTTATTCCATCAAAATTTTTCATGGAGTTTGTGGTTTATCTTCTGGGAAGTCCTTACGCTTATCTAAAATATACTTCAAAACTTTCCTCTAATGATAAGAATACTTGTCTATTTTCCATTTTATTAATAACGAAAGTTAAAATACTTTCGGAGATAGATTTGTTGAATGTTAATGACAAACTCTGGGCAGGTAACGATTCTTGGCTTATTAATTTTGGTAACTTTTGTGAACGTTGGACTCACTGCTTATCCGTTTGCATGGAAAGGGGAGGCTACAACAGCACTAAATAATAGCAAGGCTTCCTCCATTGATGGTAATAGGACTGTCACACCTCATGGCGCTAATATCTCGGCTACCTTGCCTTTGTTGGTGCTTTTCCCTGAGGCCAGTCAGATTTCACCAACAGACTTTAGTACAAATGCAGACGGCAGGCTGCAAATCGAAGTTCTTTTCTCTAAACCTGTAGACACATCGACATTCATTCCAGGCACAAGTCTTATCTTAGCGATGGAGACAAATCCAAACGCAACGGTGACTGTCAAGTGGGATCTTAACAATAGGTTTCTGACTATGGTGACCAATAATTTATTGAGCTCTCTGTCATTTTGATCCTGATTGTAACTTTGCTTTAAGACTTGATGGTACAGCGCCTAATCCGATTAAAGCTACGGATGGTAGTTTACTAAATGGAGGATTTGACAATTATTGGAGGGGATTTGTTATCATAGGATGATTTTTTTTGACCATCTAATCCTGTATTTTGCCACGCTTATGGACATTAATTGACAATCAAATTGGGAACAATTTTCGGACTCAAAATTTCCCATAACGAATAATGGATTCGTGCTGTTAAGAATATGGCTTCCGACGGGCTCGGCTAAACTAATTTTGATACTAAGTAGAAGAAACCATTAAAGCTAAGTATGCTTACGATTTGGTAAAGCAAATTGGCAAGCAAAAATGACGACCATGATAATCTGGCTTTACCAATCCTCCCATCCATATAGTCAAGGTTCTGGTATTTACAAAAATTGCAAAATAGAATTATTAATTAGGAAATTTTTACCTTTTTCATTTATTATTTATTATCTTTAGGACATAGTTATTATTGCAACTGGTGGGTGCGCTGGTTTCTTAACCGCTAACCAAGGTCGAGATCACTTTTCCCATCAGTTCGCATACCAAGTAGTAGAACCCGAATACATGAAGGACACTAATCCCGACATGTTCACATAAATTGGTAATCTTAGGTATGAATTAGAAAAGTATAAAGCTCAGAAGTTCGTTCCTATTTCAGGATCAGGGTGTCTAATCCAATAGAATTTACTTCCATGTGGCAATTACTAACGATATAAGAAAAAATTAATTCTTGTATGATCAATGGATGTCAAACTTGCTTAAGATAGTCCATTTTTAGTTAATTCCCCTTGCCAGACAAGTGTCACAATACTTTTCCACAAGCGTGGCACCGTCCATG
>DATBHO010000005.1:0-5378 GCA_036557405.1 Nitrososphaeraceae archaeon | reverse complement strand
ATTTGTGAATAAGAATTCTGAAAAATTATCCTAATGATATTTAAGAAAAAAAATATTGATCAAATGTTAGTATTACATGACATAACATGATTCAGATATTTCTTACCTGTCCCTTAAAGGAAATAATCCTATAATCAAATGCAATAGAAAAGTCAAATGGAACAATGACAGGTGTAATTGTAGTAGCCTTTAGCATATTCATATATTCAATTTATTTCAATCAAATTGCACTTGCGGAAGGACAGGAACTAAAAAGTGTAGGAAAAGGGACAATTTCTTGTGATGGTGATAATGAAATCAAGGATGTGAGGATAAACTTTTTTGTGTCTAATGATAAAGGAACATCATTTGCTGAATGGAATATTGATCATCCGAAATTAGGATCTGCTGGCGGACTAATTAGTAATATTGAGACGTCTTCAGATAGTTTTGTTCTAAAAGGAGTTGAAGCTTTTGATAATATTTGCAATAATGAAACACCTTCTGACATAAGCCTTTCCGGAAGCTGTGGAACAGGAACAGTAAAACTAGTATCCGATAATGGCAACAAGGGTACTTTTTCATCCAATGTTAAATGCGGTTGATTTTGATAGATCTTAAGTGATGAATGATAATTTCCAATCAGTATGATTTAAACATCGGCAGATCAATAATCGTTTAAAAAGATTATAAAGATAACATTATAACAACGAATGAGCTTGAATCTCGCTTCATTAAAGAAATGGCTTCCTATAGCTGCGATTGCTGCATTGATTCCACTCATCTTTAGTCTCATATTAGGCACTCCAATAATACAAGCGCTTGTGGCAGCCGGTATCACTGTCCTTTTAGTGGTAAGTGGTCTTATGTTTAGATCGTATGGACGTGAAAGAAATCAGGGATTTGAAAATCCATAACACGTCTATAAAAAAATTGTTCAGCGATTTAAGCCAATTTGCTAATGGAAGATTCCATTACCATTACATTTTCGTCTAGAGTACTCAGCATCAAATTGTAATACTGTAGAAATGATCGGCCTTTTTCTGTTGCTCTGTAAGTCAATACACCATCATCTAGGCTTTGAATAATTAATTCCTTTTCTAATAGTTCATACAGGTACCTATTAATCTGCTCATAACTCAAATTTCCCCTATACATAATGTGCGTTTTTCTAATACCGGCTTTACATAAATCTACTATGTCTGCCATAATCTGGATCTTGCCCCTATTATTTTCATTTTTACAGACCGTTTTGCTCATATAGTGCTTTAAAAGTTACCTACCTAATTAAGGAGAACCATGAAATTCTATGTTGGAACGATCGTTCCATCTCAATTACTTATTCGACGAGACGTCTAATTATTCTGAGTATGTTTTACCGTCTGATGACCGTCTGATTACCTTCTGATGACATCTACAAGGAGAATTTCGTTGTCCAATGATGTAATTGACCCTATAGAATAATAATCATAATTTTTACCACTTCCAATAATGAAGAAAACCGTAAAGACTGAGGTAATTCGCGTAGATGCCAAGAAACCCGACAATGCCATAATTCTAAAAGCGGCAAGTTTGATTCGAAACGGAGAAGTTATTGCATTCCCAACAGAAACAGTATATGGCTTGGGAGCTAACGCGTTAGACCCCTTATCAGTTTCAAAAATATATAGAATAAAGGGGAGACCTTCCGATAATCCATTAATCGTCCATATAGCAGACATGAAAACTTTTAGGGCATTGGTAAGCGAAATACCCTCCACTGCAAACAAAATTATCAAAAAATTTTGGCCCGGACCCATAACTCTAGTCCTAAGGAAATCAAAGATTTTGCCAAAAATCACAACTGGAGGTCTAAGTACAGTCGCCATTCGTATGCCTAGAAATAAAATTGCTTTAGAATTAATTAAAAAGTCTGGCTGTCCTATAGCGGCACCATCTGCAAACATTTCAGGAAAGCCCAGCCCTACAAATGCCAGACATGTCAAAGAGGATCTTAATGGAAAAATACAATTGATACTAGATGGTGGTAATACTGAAATTGGAATTGAATCTACGGTAATTGATATGACACGACACACTCCTGTAATATTGAGACCGGGTGGAATTTCAAAGGAGGATATTGAGGGTGAAATAGGGAATGTTTACCTCCATAATTCACTCGTTGGTTTGCGTAAGCACAAAGGTAAAATCAATAAATCACCTGGAATGAAATACATGCATTATTCACCAAATGCCCAAGTGATACTAGTAGAGGGTTCTGAATTGAATGCAGATAATAAGGTTGCTGAATTGACTAATAAACTGAAGAGTGAAGGCAAGAAAGTTTGCGTGATGACTACCAATAAATCATTGAAGGTAAATGCAGATATGGTTCAATACATGGGAACGACTTTGGAAGCAATTGCTAGAAATTTATTTGGAAATCTCAGGAAAGCTGACAAAAATTCCATTGACGTCATAATAGTCGAAGGAACTCAGTATAATAACTCAGGTTTTGCCATAATGAATAGGCTAAAGAAAGCTGCTATCACTATTATAAAAGTGTGATTTGATATTAATTCATGCTTTTTTTGTCAATTAATTCAGATATCAAATTCTTTATAATTGCATTTTTTCCAAGGTATGATCCAATTTTCTTGAAATTACATTTATCCATATTGGGGATAATTGATATTGTTCTTATGTGAGTCAATTTTTCAATATATTTTGGTGTCAGAGATTCGACGATATTAGGATGCTTCGGCATCTGATTAAAAATTACTCCTAAGATTGGAATCTTGGTTTCTTTACAAGCGTTGATAGTCAATATGGTATGGTTGATAGACCCCAACCTAGGCCTTGAGACTATAATAATTGGCAGGTTCATCTTCCTTATTATATCTTGTAATGAAACCCTTGTTGTGATAGGAACCATAATGCCTCCAATTCCTTCTACTAGGATAAAGTCATATTTTTTTTTAAGGAAGTTAAATTTTTGAGTTACTGCTCTTAAATTCACAGTCTTATTCAAAATCTCAGCTGCCATTAAAGGCGAAGCGGATAGTGGGAAGAATATCGGATTTAATATTTGATCAGGCTCGCCGATATTTGCTGCTTTAGCAAGTACTGCTGTATCTTGTGAATTGTTGTGACTTGAATATATTAAAGACGAAGTTGCAAAAGGTTTCATGATACCCACTTTTATTTTATTTCTACAAAGCAACCATGCCAAGCCAGATGCTATTGTAGTTTTTCCAATTTCAGTATCAGTACCTGTAACAAATACTCCTTGTAATTTTTTGTTTGATAGAGATGTTATATTTTTTTTCGTAAATAAACGTAAATATGGTATTATTTAGATTTTTTAATTAAGTCATATGTCATTAAGTAAAGTATTCTAGAAAGATCTTGTTGTAATAGAAAGGTCTCCAGGTCTGATTTTTTAGCTCATGTCATAAGTAAAATTAAAATGTAATTGGGATCAACTGTTTCTGAATTTGTATACCAAAAATATCATTTTACTTTTTATTTTTACCGTTGTGATTTTTGCTACATTATCTTGTAAATCATATGCAACGGAATTGCAAGATAGTAGTAAAACTTCATACAATAGTCCCGATTTCTATCCTCAATATAATAAAACCAGTATATCAATAAATGGATTTAAGGTCTTATTGGCCCTAGCATCTACAGACGAGCAGAGGATCAAAGGTTTATCCGGGTTGGAAAAGTTGAATGAGAACGAAGGTATGTTATTTCTATTTGACAAACCATCAAGACAAGGATTTTGGATGAATGAAATGAAATTTCCAATAGACATAATTTGGTTGGATTCGGACAGTAGAGTAGTTCATATCGAAAGAAATCTGGAACCATGTATAATATTCATGGCCTGTCATGTTTATACCCCCCAGGTGGATTCACTATATGTACTGGAACTTCGTTCGGGCTTTACTAACGATCATTCAATACAGAATGGTACCAGAATTAATTTTAATCTAACACAGGAAAATTAAATTTTAATTAACCATAATTAAAATTAAGCAATATTTAATCAACAATATGGGAGAAAATGACATAGTCATAACTTTTGACAAGAATGAAGTCAAACCGAAAGAGGAGCTCAATGGAGTCATAAAAATCAATTATTGTGGTCGATTTGATAGTGTTGTTGTAAATTCACAAATTCAAAATACAAGTGACATTTTTACCTTCACGAAACTTAATGACAAGAAAATAGACTATCCATTTGCTAGAATGCCTATCCTAAGACAGGATATAAAAAACGTAAACGAAATTAATTTTACAGCTATCACGGAACATGTGCCTGAAAAACTTTCTAACGTTAAATTCAGGGCTTCTATAATTCAGGAACACAAGGAAGTTGCTGATGTTGTAGAATTCCTTAGAATTATACCGTGAAGCAAAAGACCAGTAGTCGATGTGAGTATTTGAAACGATTTGAGTGTGATATATCTTGAATCATGATCAAGCTATGCTAAAGAGTGTTCTAAATAATTCAGAAAAAGTTAGACGAAACTCTTTACAATAATTACCTTTCCTGTCATCCATGGATGCGGTTCACAATGATAAGCGTACTCTCCATCTTTAGTAAATGTGAATTCGTATGTTTTTTGTGGAAGGACTAAACCAA
This sequence comes from Nitrososphaeraceae archaeon, assembly GCA_036557405.1. GTDB lineage: Archaea > Thermoproteota > Nitrososphaeria > Nitrososphaerales > Nitrososphaeraceae > TA-21. The sequence goes on along the minus strand of DATBHO010000005.1, from coordinate 766 downwards.
TACTATCAATTGAATTAAAAGGGCCGTTTATTTGATCTTTGTATTGATTGTCACTAGTAACAGAATGGGCAGTAGTATCAGTGTTAGTCCAAATAATCTTATTATTTATACCTAAAGTACCTCTTACTTCCTTGGGTTCAAAGTTTTTCTGTTGTGAAGGTTGTGATGAACCTTGTAAAATGGATACTTTTACTGAATCTGCTGGATTCAGAACTTCCGCTGGTAATTGTGGTTTAGCATTAGCTTCTTTAGTATAAACAAATTGATAGTAGGCCATACTGGCGGTCACCGCAATAATAAATGCAACGATACTGATTCCTGCGGCTTGATTGTTCATTTATCTTCTCGTTAATTAAATTGACGTATATATATAATATTAAGATTAATCAAAGTCTGAGTATGGATTGGTTCTTGTAATTCACTAGTCAATATCAAATTAAATCAGGGATTTTGAATTCGCAAAAAAATTATTTTTTCTCATCAGAAACTGGCCTTTGTTCACCCTGCGCAATTCCGGTTGATTCTGTTTTACTTACAGTTTTAATCGACTGTGATGAAGAGGTACCACTCTGTGTAGGAGCCAATTTTTTTTCTGCAGGTACAGAACCCTCCAGTACTTTAGTACCGGGAGTTAATTGTTCTGCTGAAGGACCAGTTTTTGTTAAGGAAGGTGGTTTTGCTTTCATAGGCATTGGTGGGACAGTTGGCTTTGGCGGGGGAGCTTTTTGCATTGATTTCCCATGCCTGTATATATGAAACATCCCAG
>DATBHO010000004.1:0-5322 GCA_036557405.1 Nitrososphaeraceae archaeon | reverse complement strand
AATAAGTATAAAAGAAATAAAAAAAATGCAACCCGATGGTATAGTTTTATCACCGGGTCCCGGCCATCCTGCTGATAGGAAATCATTTGGAATATGTGGAGACATTATTGAAACTATAGGACCAACAATTCCTTTGCTAGGTGTATGTCTTGGGCATCAAGGTATAGTTCACGTTTATGGTGGCAAAGTTATAAATGCGCATGTAGTAAAACACGGAAAAACAAGTAAAATAAAGTATCTGGACAAAGAACTATTTGAAAAACTATCAAACCCCTTTGTTGCAACAAGATATCATTCACTAGTAGCATCAAGGGAAAATTTTCCTAATTGTTTAGAAGTAACAGCAATATCACTTGACGATTTGGAAATTATGGGTTTAAAACATAAAAAGTATCCAATATATGGTGTTCAATTTCACCCAGAATCAGTGCTAACAAAAAATGGTTATCATATATTGAAAAATTTCATCGAAGTAATGAAAAGATAATGTCATCAGAATATCTGCAGCAACAAACAAGAAAAATTCTATCTAAGGCGCAGATCGAGGAAAGCGAATTTAGAAATGCAATAAATCTTGTCTTTTTGGACGAAATTCCTGACTGTACCATTGCTTCATTTCTAACTGCACTAACGTATAGGGGGGTAAGTTATGATGAATTAAGAATAATAAGGGACATTATGATTGGACATTCACATCTAATAACACCTAATGTAACAGGTCCCCTCATTGACAATTGTGGTACAGGCGGAGATATGGCTAAATCATTTAACATTAGTACGGCTGCATCTATAGTTGCCTCCGCTTCTGGGATAAATGTTGCCAAACATGGTAACCGTTCGGCTAGTGGAATGTTTGGCAGTGCAGATTTTTTTGAATATATAGGATTTAATTTGGAAATTTCAGAAAAGGCAGTAATTGATACTATTGAACGACTTGGGTACACCTTCTTGTTTGCACCTAAATTTCATCCTAATCTAAAAAGGATTTCTGGCATTAGAAAGGAGTTGGGCTTCAAAACAATATTCAATATAATTGGACCGTTATGTAATCCATGTACAAATATTACCGCTCAAGTCATAGGAATTTCTGATCCGAAATTTTTCGAACTTGTAACTAATGCAATGATCGATTCCAATATCAAGAAAATTATTCTTGTCCATTCATTTGATGGCATGGATGAGTTGTCAAATACTGCAAGAAATACAATTATTATGTTAAAATCAGGTGATATTGAAAGACTTGAAGTTGATCCAGAATTGCTAGATTTAAAGGCAGTGAGAAAGGAGCAGATTCAAGTACAATCAAACGAGGATTCTGTAAAGAGTACATTACAAACAATTTATGGAAGATCTACAAGCGCAAAGCAAGATATTGTAGTTCTCAACACAGCACTTGCATTAATTGCAGGAGAGAAAACTAATGACCTTAGCGATGGAATAAAAATAGCTCGAGAGTTGATAAAATCTAACGTCCCAAAGATTAAACTACGTGAGCTTATATCTCGCTGTGGGAACATTCAAAAATTGAATTTTGTAGAAGAAAAATTCTCATTGTAGACTGTATTAATTAATCTATTCACTTAAAGTAGTTAATACGTTTAAATCAAAAAGATAAAAAAGAAATTAGGATTTTATCTTCTTCTTGCTTTTGCCTTAGATTTTGATTTTGGTTTTGCCTTAGATTTTGATTTTGGTTTTGCCTTTTTTACCGTCTTACTAGGGCCACCACCAATTTTGAACATCTTGGTTCCACAAACTGAACATGTTCCCTTAGTTGCGGGTCTTCCATTTTTCATTACTACCTGTTGTTCGCCTTTCATCGCCCTTTTTGCTTTACATTTTACACAATAACCTTCAGTTGCCAACATATTCACTTTATGGTGGTTCCTTATAAGAATAGCTCTGACCAATTTCAAGTGGGTAATATAATCCGCAAGTACCGGATCCACTTGTTCTCTTACTCGGTTATGATAGGTTTCAGTTATATTAATTCAAGTAATCACAAGAGCATTATCATTATGATCAAATCTGAGTATACTGAGACTATCGAATTATTCTTAAAGTATATAACTCTTATTTATGTGCATATTAAGAATTGATTTTGTTATAGTTTATGATTATTTACTCTACGATTAACACGAGTGAATATATCTATATAATTTTCCTACCAAATAAAAGGTATGTAGTATGTCCAATCATTCGCATTGATGGCCTTGTTTTTCCTTCTCTCGCCTCTATATTGCGGATCATGATCTCTGAGCTCTCAATATCCACAAATCCCACTTCGTTCATATGTTTTGAAGTTTTCTCCAATTGATTCATAGTAGGACATATTACTGCTACAGATCCACTGTTCTTGAGGCATTTGTGTACAATCTGTAAAACATTCCAAGGATCTCCCAAATCAATTATCGCGATATCAATGTCAGTGCGTTCCAATCCTTCACTCATTATATCATGGTTAAACATTGAAACATAATTTTCCATACCTGATTTTTTGAGATTCTTCCTTGCAATTTCCATGAATTCCTCATTGATGTCATATGTAAAAACATGACCTGAAGGTCCTACGAGACTAGCAAAGAATGTAGTTAATGATGCACTTCCGGTACCTATTTCGAGAACATTACAACCACTTTTTAAGCCTGTTCTTATAGCAATATATCCAAGATCCTTGGGATAAACTATCTGCGTCTTTCTATCTGACTTCATCACAAAATCATAAATTGTTGGAAACATCAGGTACACTTTTTTTTGTTTTGATGTAATTATTGAAGAACCATACTCAAGTCCCAATATGCTATCAAAATCTATAATTCCTATGTGCGTGTGAAGTTTCTTATTTTTTTCTATTCTGGTTAGCCAATTCTTGTTCGCTTGATAAAAAAATAGAACATACGCACCTTCATCTATTTTCATCTAAATAATGAGGCTCCTAGAGGTAAAAAAATCTTCTAATTGAGATTTTCATTTGATTTGATTAATTAATAGGAGAGTCAAAATTGGATTACCCAGTGAAATCTTGTACACTTGGACAAAATTGAAAGTATGATATGGCGTGTGTGCACGATTAATAAAATCAGAGCTACTGAATGATTGAATTTTTAAAATGATGCTAGACTTAAGTCTAAAAGCAAAATTACAATCCAGTCCGACACAAGTTGCAATTATATACGCTTGGACTATTGAACATACTATCTTCTGTTGCAAAAAACAACCCATATGCGACACGAAATGTCCTAAGCCTCTATCAATCTAGGTAGCCCAGAAGAGAGCTATCTAATTTAGCGAAAGATTGACTTTATGGGATATATGCCTTCGCATTATTATTACTTTATGTAATATTAGCAAAATAATTTAGACCCAACTAAACCAATCTATATAGTAGCGGGAAGTTAATTTTTTTCTTTGAAAGTACCATCTTGAAATTAGCATCATTATTTTCTGGGGGAAAGGATAGCAATTACTCAATTTTTGAAATGATCAAACGAGGACATGATGTTGTATGTTTAATTTCTATTTTATCTTTGACTAGCGATAGTATGCTTTTTCATTTCCCAAATATTCATCTTACAGAAATTCTAGCTAAGGCAATAGATTTACCTGGGAGAAACTTTCAATCAAAAATTCCAAATCTAAGCGATGAGGTTGGAGTCCTTGAAGAAGCTCTTGTAAGCATCATAGATGAGTTTGGTATACAAGGAATAGTTCATGGTGGTATATCCAGCAAATTTCAAAAAAGGAGCTTTGAAGGAGTCTGTAACAAATTGGGATTATCAGTATTTTCACCATTATGGAATTTAGAACCAAGTAATTATCTACACAAGATGATTGATCAAGACTTTGAAATTGTTATAGTTGCTGTCTCGGCGTTAGGGTTGGGCAGAGAATGGCTCGGAACAGTGTTGGATCATAACAACCTGAAAAAACTTGAATCGTTGGCATTAAGATACGGATTTAATCTAAATTTTGAAGGAGGTGAGGCGGAAACAATTGTTGTTGATTGCCCTCTATACAAGAAAAAGTTTAAGATCAAACAAGGAATCGTAAAATGGAGTGGAGATAATGGAATATTTGAAATAACAGGTTATGAATTAATAGATAAATAAATGCTAGACAACCTTCGCTCAAGTCTTGGGGTGGCTTTAAAAAAGTTAGTGGGTGCATCAGATGTAAATGAAGAATTAATAGATTCTTTATGTAAGGATGTACAAAGAGCCCTTCTTCAATCTGATGTTAATGTTAGACTGGTATTAACTATAACTCAAAATTTGAAAAAGAGATCTCTAGAAGAATCTCCTCCCAAGGGATTATCAAGGAAGAATCATATCGTTTCAATCCTTTATGATGAACTTTCCAGATTGATGGGTTATAAGGGCGATATATCTGCACAAAATAATCAGCCTGAAGAGCAAGTGATTTCATTTGTTCCTGGAAAGCTCAATACTGTATTGATGTTTGGTATACAAGGTAGCGGAAAAACAACCGTGGCCGCTAAGCTGGCTAGATGGCTAACAAAACATGGATACCATGTAGGAGTTGTTGGAGCAGATACGTGGAGACCTGGTGCTCTCACTCAGCTTAAAATGAATTGCATTAAAATCAATGTCGAAGTATTTGGAGATGAATCTACTAAAGATGCTCCTTCAATAGTCAAAAATGGAATTGGATATTTTAGGGATGCGGGAGCTGATGTAGTAATTATTGATACTGCAGGTAGACACAAAGATGAGACAGAACTTTTAGATGAAATGAAAAAGATGTATGAAATTTCAAAAGCAGATTTGATTTTATTAGTGATTGATGGAACAATAGGTCAGCAAGCATATTATCAGGCAAAATCGTTCCACGATACAGTTCCAGTAGGAGGTATCATAATAACAAAGCTTGATGGGACCGCGAAAGGGGGCGGTGCGTTGGCGGCATCTGCAGTAACGGGTGCAAAAATTTTCTTTATAGGGAATGGTGAAAGAATCGATGACCTTGAAGTATTTAGCCCGACAAGATTTGTAGGCAGATTGTTAGGCATGGGAGACATAAAAGCGATTTTAGAGTTAGCCAAAGATTTGGAAATACAGGCAGATGAAAATCAGTCTAAAAGGGTACTAAGTGGTAAGATGACAATAGAAGATTTTTATTCGCAGATGGAAAGTGTAGGAAAAATGGGATTTAGAAACATTATTGATAATCTACCAGGGTTGTCAGGAGTGGTCAAAGAAGATCAATTGGATGTTATTCAAGGAAAATTGGAGAAATGGAGGTATATTATCCAGTCGATGACGAATGATGAGAAAAAAAATCCTGAAGTAATCAATGATTCAA
>DATBHO010000003.1:0-15210 GCA_036557405.1 Nitrososphaeraceae archaeon | reverse complement strand
TTTATCATGCGTTACCGTTTCAGGGACCTTAATTGAAAATTGTCAGGAGTAGCTTTAGTCATGCCAATGAAGGTTCCCTTTGTCAAGTGCACAGAGAATTTTTCAGAGTGTAGCACTCTTAGTACTGCAATTTATTAGTTTGAGCAATGGATATATTTACCAATGTATGGTAATAATAATTCGGATTCGGTGGGAACCATGCGGAATTCTACACTAGTTCCCTAATAATGGGATGTAATAATCGAGAAATAAGCTAGTTGAGAAAGTGAGATTGTATCCCATTATGACAGATGGGTTTTATTTTATTCTACTCTTGATTCTCTCATCGGGGTTTGTAAAAGCTCGCCAATCTCATTGTGCATCTTCAAGAAATTGAATCCTTTTTCTGTTGTTTTGTAGGTTTGTGAGCCTTCTAAATATTCCAGCAAATTATTTTCTAATTCCAAAGACAATTTCTAGACCTCTTGTCTTGGAATTTTCATATGTAAATGAATCATTTGCGGTTATAGGAAAGCTAGACAACTGTCCATATTTGCATCCAGGACATATGCTGTTTGCTCCCAACACTTGATTGATATGTAATTTACCGAGACACGTTGCTGTCCAGAAACAATGGTCACATAAAAGAAATATACTTTGACTAGTGTTGAGATTAATTTGATTTGTTAAAGTTTGATTTGTTGTCATTATTTAATGTGTATTTCGTCTGTATATGTAGCTTACTATTATTACCAAAAATTGGTACTGCTTAGACTTATCAAAATCTAATAGTTCTAAATCACGTCACTAAGAAAATAACTTACAAATTAAACCAATAATTTGATATTAATTAGCCGAGCTATCTTCAATTGCTTTAGCACATTTATCACAATATTTCTCAATTATTACTGCTCGCTCAGTATCGTACTTGACCAAGTTGGTTGCAGGTTCTCCGCATCCAACACAGAATCTTGAATTCTTTTCTGGGTCTGAGGTAAATGGCTCAATACTTTTCAGTGTCTTTTCTAACAAATTATATTTTCTCTAATTATGTAGAAGGAAGGTACATTATAAACCACATAGAACAATTATCGGTATCAGCTCCAAGATTACTTAGATTCAAGGAGAATGGGATTCAAACTCATTAGGTAAAATCCTCTACTTTCAAAAAATACTAAAATTTCCTATCTGAATATGAAATAAACAGAAAAAAAGTCTTCACTCAGTAATATATCAGTATGTTACTAATAATGGTAACGATTATGTTGGGTTCGGTACGATTAGGACATTCCATGTATTCGAGTTCTGTTGAATGCTATTTATTATTTTTATTAGTTTAGTCTGTCTGTTTCCTTAGACCGTACGAATTATCTTGTTCCCATTCCTATTAATTTTATGAATTGTATCAAACCTAAATCATCTAATAAATGGGAATGAGGTAATATCCGAATTTAAGCACCTGTGCACACTGAAACTAATTAGACATTTAGATGGAATTATGCGTGTTTTATGATTTATCCACTTTTTAGTTATTGAAGTTTTTTACACAGTTTTGATTTAACGCATTTAATAAATATTCAATGTTCAATTCGATTTACTTATTCAATATTGTAGCCCCTCAAACTTGACTTTAAAGCATCTAGACTATTCGAACAAGAAGTTTGTTCTTTGTCTAGAGAATATTCAATGACCACAAAATTTAATCTTACTGCGTTTTTATCAAATTACTGTAAGGGGTCACTACTATTTGTCGAAGCATTATTATCCGTTTCGCCGCCTTTAAGAGCGCCTCCATGCTTTAGCACCTTACCTTGCAGAACACTCGTGTTGTTACTACCACCTGTATTTCCACCTTCAGTAGCAGCACCGGCTGCGGAAAGATGGGATTGCGCTTTAACTATTGCGTCACTGATGCCAGGTGGTGGTGGTGGTGGTGCACTGGCCTCAACGCAACTCCAGGTCTTTGTGCTTTTATGATACGTACAGTCCCAAAAAGTTTGTGTAAGTTTACCCGCCGCATCCGTTTCAGACACGGTACAACTTGAATGTGTTTTGTCGGTGTTATAACAACTAGTGGTAGCACCAAATACAACAGATACAGATGAACTGTAAATTGCTGCGACAAATACGGTTGATATAGCCAGAAAAATCACAAATTTAGTATGCATATTTGCATTCGACTCTAGTCCAGTCTATTAAATGTTGATTAACTTTGTTCTTGAACCTATACGACATCTGTTTAATTTATTCAGTATGATAACCCTTCAAACTTAATCTTAATGCATCAAGTAAATCATTATATGATGTTATCTTTTAAATCATTAAATTTTATACCTTGTATCTGTTTACTAATTGTGGTAACAATAATTCGGGTTCGGTGGAACAGATAACGCTAGAATTACGATTGAGGAAGCCGTCAAATAATATTAAATTGGATTGATAGAATAGAATAGTTCTGAGCTTAAGCGGTAGTTTCCACTTCTGTTATCCATTCACATTTGACACCCGCTTTATTATGATGTTTTTCTACAGCTTCTTTATTGGGTGCCTCAAGAAGGCAGAAGAACTTGTCTTCTTCTTTGTTATACATCATGTTTAGATGTTTAATCCCAAATTCATCTACAGGAGACTGTTGCAATTTTCTTAACGTTTCCTCGTCAAACGGCTTCAAATGATGAACATCAAGGAACTTTGGCACATACCTAGGTTCTTATTGTTTTTATATATACTTACTTTTCTGCGATTCAGAGAATTCCCTAACTATATTAGCGCGGCATTAATATGTTATAAGGAAGTATAGCTTCATTGCCAATTTTGCTTCTATTACAATTGTTACTCTATATCTCTACGTATAAGAACCCGAATACTTAGGCGATTAGCCGGAAATGTGGATAGAATCGACAATAAAAGAAGACTCTAACCTAGTGGATGTTTTTTGAACGCATCTAAAATCTCGTATATACAGATGCTCTGATAACAGGAAAGTTATTGGGAGCTTTTTGATAAATTTGTTATTAAACTCGTCTCTCACTATATTAGTCTCTTATTTCCGAATATCTCCGTAATTCTACAGGCTTGGCTAAAATAGGCGTCATCTGTTCTACTGCTGATTTAATATACGGTTGCTTAAGATGTGCTTCAAGGGATTCATTATCATCCCATATTTCATCGAACATTAATTCATCTGGATTATCCATTGAACGATGAAGAACATACGCTATGTTACCTTCCTCCTTGCGTGTAGGTTCTATTACGCTAACCAAAATTTTCAGCAGCTTATCACCTAGACCAGGTTTTGCTAAGTGTATAGCAATAAGTCTGACCGAGTTCTTCCCTCTTCGATTAAATTTTTCAATGTCAGTACTATCCAATTCTTGTATTCGATAATATTTTTGCTTTGTAATAAATAATAGCCTGAGAGTGAGAGAATGAACCTAGATTCAGATACCTTTAGACTAAGCTTATCTATTTTGAATTGGATTCATGCGGACCATTACTACTATCCTTAATATGAGTAACAAGTTAATTACTTAATACTAATTTGTTGTTATGCTTGATTACCTTGAATGCATGTATTGTTATGGATGAACATGCGTACCAACACTATATTTATTATTTAAAATCTTTATGTAAAAGCTCATTCTTAGGATGATATGAACAGTTATGCAGGTGCATGTGGTAGGATTTTTTTAGCTTTCATATTTTCTTCCGTAGTCGGCTTTCTAATCGTCGTTACAATAATGCCCAGCTATGTTAGCGCTACTACAAGCAATCCAGTCATTTCGTCGCTTACTCCAAACCAGATAGCGGCAGGTGGACCCTTAACCGGCAATCTTTCACTGGTAGAAGGTGAGCAAAAGTGCATTAATTCAATAAAGAACCAAACTACTTGGGCTCCATGGTATCCTACAATGGCTAGCACAGAGCACGGTGGCTCAGAGCGTGCAGCAGTATTTGATTGTGCACACTTTGGAGGCTCATTTACAAAACCCAACCAGGTCTATGCATATGAATCACCAACATCGCTGGGTGGTGTTCCATCCTACTTGGTGACCCGTGGACCCAACGAGATATATGTCTCCGGCGGTGCGGGCAGTTTGGCATTACCAGGGCCATATATCGCCAAGATGCAGGCCGGCTCGCTAAAGGAGCTCTGGAGCACACCTCTTTCCAACAATAATGTTACGGGCGACTGGCTTATTCCGGGGGCAACAAACTATCCAGCTGATGGAAGTATTGCTGTTGCACAGGGCCAATACGTGTACAAAGTGAATGCAAGCACGGGAGCCGTCGAGAAAGTTGTAGCATTACCGAGCGGGAAAAATCCACCAGGTGATAGTAACTTTGATGGTATGAACGCCTTTTCTGATGGCACTCTTGTCTTGAAGACACAAAATCGAGTAGCTGGTTGCACTAACCAGGGTTATTCATTTTTCTTCTGCACTAATCAAAGCAAGGCCGCCCCTTCAGTTGCGGTAGCAGTAGACCCTAATACATTCAAAGTAAAGAGCTTTGTACAGCTTCCAGAAATGATTCCAGGCCGAAACACAGTTACTCAGTTCCAGGGCAAAGACTACATGTATCTATTTGGAACTTCAAAGGCTTTCAGATATGAGTGGAATGGTCAGAATCTTACTCTTGATAATAATTGGGGCCCTGTCCCGTATCTATTGCCAGGTCAATCAGCTGGTACCGCTTCTGCTATCATGGGCAACTGGGTGGTTTCCTTTACTAACACATCTCCTTCTAACAAGTCCATGAGTGTGGTGGCCATTTCACAAGCTGACCCCAAAAAACTTGTTAGAATCAACCCGATTCCCCTCGAATCTGGACAGCAAAGCGAGATACCAAGTATGGGTTCGGTCGATTTGCCGAACAACCGAATCTACGCTTTAGACTACTTTGCCGGTAAAGTGGTTGCCATCAACTTTAACCAAGAGACTGGCAATATGACAGTCGCATGGGGTCCGGTGAATGAAAGAACTTCCTCCTTCTTAACTCTCATAGGTCCTAAAGAAAGCAGAGTTCTCATCGGAACTAACATTAACCCCAACACAACCCAGCAACTAATACAAGAAGCCCTATTAGGTCAAGGGTTTACATACACAGAACAAATATTGTGGCGAGATGCAGCTTCAGGTAAGGTACTGGCCGCCTCAGACTACTTTCCCGCTATGTCACCTGGCATACTGGTAACTCCAGGCTATGGTGGACTCATCTACGAATTACTTTATAACGGTCACATTATGGCACTGCAGGTTGCCCCAGCACTTAAAACTACAGGGAATAGTACAGCCGGATAGAATAATAAGGATGGATAGAACAGTTGAACCATTACTAGATATCAGTTGCGCTTCTATCCTAATGGCTGCTCAATATACTCGTGGATTCATATCCGCTTGGTCCCGTCTAGCAAGTGGGTTGATTTTCTAAACGTATCTATCATAGTTTAGTAACAAGAGAGGTATTCTATCCCAAGTAATATAGCATATGAATTGGGGTTCGAATCCTTCTATGATGCTCTCGGATTCTAATATTGCATAATTTGAGAACATACAATAACTTAAATTCAGAGATTTATTTGTATTCTGGTATTAGATTCCATTAAGAATCCAGAACCAAAAAAGTAGTTTCTTAACATATCCAAAATTAGTGTAAAAAAATAAATTATTTTACGTTCTTATTATGAGTCACAGAATGATAACGCTAATCTAAACTGGTCCGGACTCGTGTAAATTCCACGTTGTTCGTAGCCTACTATTTTATCTCTACATGCAGACTATTGTTTCATCATGCCTTCTGTGAATGAGAGTCCTGCATACATCATCAATATAATTGCTATAGTTATTGCTACTGATATTAGTAATATGGATGAGGTCTTTGGTTCACCATGCTTTGATTTTGTGGTTTCTTTTGTTCTTAAGAGCAGAGTATCTAGTATGACACTCAATTCAAAGTCTCCTTTTTAATGATTTTTGGATTCATAAGTTATCTACGGTGAAAGGACCACTTTAAGCTTAGTAAAGCTCCCTTGTTACTAGTATTAAGCAGTTGGTATTTATCTGCATTCATTTCATTTCTATAGTTAGAGAACACACGACAAAGCAGTCCGAAAGATTTGTGAACCAAATTTGACACGATTTTGGGTTGACGGCTAGCAATAGACCTAGAAAATAGTTCAGAACTTGTATCCAATGTTTCGTAGAAATTTTTTTCTTTCATCTACATCATTATCTGTTTCTATACCCTTTGGTTTAAATCCATCAACAACTCCAATTATTGCTCTACCTTGTGAGGTATCGACAAAGATTACTTCAACTGGGTTAGCTGTGGCACAATAGACAGTAACTATTTCAGGTACTTCTTTTAACCTTGTTAGTACATTTATTGGAAATGCATTCTTTAACAGAATTACCAAACTATGTCCGGCAGAGATACTATATGCATATTCACCGGCCAACTTTTCGAGAACTTCATCATTGCCTGCATGCCTAACAAGACATGGACCACTTGCCTCACAAAAGCCACATCCAAACTTGATTCCAGGTACGCAGTTCAATAGACATTCTGAAACATCCTCAACTGTCTTTATGAAATGGCTCTGAGCTAGGATGAATTGAACATCAGTTGGAGGTTCTATTTTTAATGATTTGATTTCCATATTTCATCATTATGGAGTCTGCGCTTTATCTTTTCAACCTCAACAATTCTTTAACTATGTATTTATGACAATTTATCAAAGACCAAGAATAATGAGAAAAAGACAACCATATGCCGGAACAAAAATAGGATGGAAGATACATGCGTACTACCTTGATGCTTGTAATTGTGATTGGGGCTGTCCATGTCAATTCAATGCGAAACCAACACATGGATATTGTGACTGAGTAAGTGCAATTCATATAATTGATGGTAGTTACGGTAATGATGTTAAACTCGATGGGCTTAATATGGCTTTGATTGGCTCATGGCCTGGACCGGTACATGAGGGTCGCGGAAAAACATGTTACTACATAGATGAGAGATGCAACGACAGGCAGTTTGAAGTATTATCAAAAATAATAACATGTAGAGCGGGAAGTGGTGGTCCTTTTTTACTTTATGCTAGTATAATAGAAGAATATGATGAACCTAAAAGGGCACGAATTAAATTTAAGCCAAGTGATATTAAGAGCTGTATGACTATTCGTAGCTCTGAAGATGGTGATGATGATACAATAGATACTCTGCTTGAGCCTATTAGAAATCCTGTAACAGGTGAAATTCATCGTGCAATAATTGAATTACCTGAAGGTTTTGAAGCAACGAGAATGAACCAGGCCTCTAACAAGACACTTTCTGTAAGTACGAACAGTCTTAAATTTAGATACGAGGGAACTTAGATAAGGTTCAACTATTTAACAAATCGTTAATTTGCAAACTCTCCAAGAAAGTGACTGCGAGTGAGCACATTTTTTTTCCTCCACGTGTTTATGCCAGAACATTAGAAGTTTGGATACCATCAGTGTATGATGTGTTATACTCACGCGACAAAAACAATACTTAACAGATTATATAACGATTCCCTCGCCGACGCGGACGGACATGGATAAGAGGTGTATTTGTGAAGATGGTGCATGCTGTCATCATTGTGCTCAGATAAATAGAACACCCACAATCCTATCCTCCATTTCCAGTTCCTTGGTGCTTTCTCATCTCATACAAATATATCAACATTTTGAAAGATTCTTACTGAACAATTTAGAGTCTGATGGGAGAAAAGCACACCATGCCTGAAGAAAACAATCCTCCCACCAGCCCATAATCTAATTAACACAAGTTCAAACATGTTAATAAATAATTCTGACACTTCAAACACATAACACTGTTATTCTTTATTACAGTAACTTCTTTAAAACGCATAACACTGTTATTCTTTATTACAGTATCGTTCACATTGGTAATATTAATATATGTAACAACCTGAAATTTAGTTCCATTCAGTTGTAAAAATATATGTTACAAGAAACCGATGTGCTAAAAAAAGGACGATTTTATTTCATCTATGATGGAGACAATGAAAACTTCGTAATAGAGGATAGGACTAAAAGAGGACTCCCGGTAGTAGAGTATGCCATTGATACTAGTGTCGGTGTTATGGCAGAGAAGGGCCGTTTTTACGATGCTAATGGTAGGGGACATGTGATATCAATAAGATGGTATTTTCCTAAGCTGAACTACACTTTGGTGCAAGTCTGTGAATTTGCTGACGCCTTAGATGCCCGTTATACGGCAATAATGGAGGAAACCTGTCCGGACTATTAATAAAAAGAAGCAAAATATATAATTTATTTGGTGGAAAGTAATGAGATTTTTGTATGGAAGAAAGTGATAAGAATTATGAATTTCTGAATCCTTTCTCTTGACTTAATCTTATTGATATTATAAATCCATTTGTTTTCTCATAGAGCAGGTTGGTAACGAAATATAAAAGTTCAATTAGCCCCTCTAGAGAATAAATAAAAATAAAATGACCAAATATAGACATTATTTTAAATGTCCACAATGCAGTCAAATTAGTTCGTATATTAGCAGTAGTGAAATTTCAGGAAATGCAACATATGAAACATCTTGCTATTGTGGAATTATGACACACAAATTCATCTACAGCAAAAGACAAGAAGAATGAACTTATTTCTTGAGTACGATAGCCTTTCAAACTTTCAATAGTCGAAGTGAGGCAATACTTGAATGAAGTACTAGTTCCTGAAAAATTCTAAATAGTCCTACAATAAGTGTGGTCGTAATTATTGATACCATTAATAGTAAGATGGTGCACGTTCGGCGGTTTGAGCCTTCCTAGTGGAGGCGTTCGTACTTATACGAATTCGTTATAGGCCTCAATAATCCTAGCTTCTATATATTTGAATTTTATCTAATTTACTCAGTTAACCATTGTTAGCAAGTTATTAATATCGAAAAAATTCTATCAAATCTTTGATTTTCGCCTGATATTGAAAAGATTAATGCCTCATTTTCTAAATTATCAAAACTAAAAGCGGGATAAGTAGATTTATTGATGTTCTACAAATCATACCAATATTTATTAGAGTTGCAGAGCTCAAATTGAATCAGGGTTTTCTGTTTTGAATGATAATCATGATAAGATAATTAGTGTAGTGGGTTACGAAATAGGTAACCCTCAGATATCAGATAGTTCATTATGTTCAACTGAAAGGGTTAACGTACTCAGGTTTACAGACACGGTTAATGCATTGGAGCATTTCAAAATCAATCGAAAAGATTATGCTCTTATGATTTCTGATTTGCGAATGCCAGTTATTAACGGTGTGCAACTACTGAAAACTGTGAAGGATTTAAATCCTTCAGCAAGAACAGTATTGACGATAGACTTTGAATATGATAATAAATTGATTCAAGAATATACCAAAAAGAACGTAATAAACGGCCTTCTTCAAAAACCAGTCGAACCACATGAATTAATTACAGAGGTCAATAAGCAAATCGATATCCTTGAAAGAACCAATAAAAAATAAGTTGAAATTTTGTTATTAAGAGTGTACACCATAATTAAATTCGTCAGACTTAAGCACGCCACTACGTTAGGCGTGGAATATCAATAACATCATACTCACCAGTCTTAGATGGGCTAGCGATTCCAGAAATTGAAATAGCTCCTACATGTTGTACGCACTTAGGACAATTAAAAATACTTAATCCACCACTCGCCGATGCAAGTGACTACTTCAAGATTCTTCAAAGAAATAATTGACGTTAAAATATGGCCTGACGTTACCACAATTTGGACACTTTTCCAGTTGTTCTGTAAAATTTGTTGCCTCAAATGACGTTCTGTCCTGTTGATACGATGCAGGAAAAGGTTTACCGCAATCCTTGCAGTTTATCTTCAGCATAAGAAATATACATGTTACTAATTTAAGTAGTTTATATTAATCAGCTAATATGCAAAATTACCTTCATTAGCCCTTATATAGATAACAAATAGGCTTTATATGGAAACTTGCCGAAGCGGCCAGGACAAAGCTAATGCGTATATCCACACCCAACTTGAATTTCGATGATTCGGGTAAAAATGCTTTCTACTCAGTTGTAGAATTTAGTGGTCCTTGATTAGCTGGGTCCTGATGAAGGGAACCTATAATACGATTAAAAGAACAACCTATACTGGAAAGGTAAAGATTGGTGAATTCAGACTTATTTCTTGTTTACCGGTTTTCTTGGACCTCTTGCGATAATAAAACTACATAGCACTATAAAGGCAATTTGAAAGAATTCTATAGCTATTCCAATTGAATTAACAGAAAAGGCTCTTCCACTTATTGGATTGTCAGGATATCTTGTAATTACCCAGATAATGATTAGGGCTATGGTACCTGCGATACCAATGTAATTCCATACCTTTCCCCAGGTTCTTACTATTGGCAGAGTCCAGAATATCTGTGCGATTCCAGCAACCAAGAAAAAGATACCGGTTGGTAGATTCTGGCCTATAACATTTGAAGCCAACGATAAGTGCAATATTCCTGCAATAAGGGTACATCCTGCTGCAGCATAACTCAGTAACTTAAAAGACAGCAACTTATTGGTATAAAGGACTCACACATAGAAAAGATTACCGTTGCAGAGTCACCTGATTTTACTAACTAGTTATTTGTCATCAAGTGTTACCTGTCTTTTTACTGAGTCAAGGTGGTAATTGTGATTAAAGTAATTTCGTGCATGCTCTAATGCCGCTCTTTCCTTCTCAGTTAAAGCTGTTCCTAGCATTTCTTTGAACTCTATTGCATTTACAACAGCTCTAGCTCCGTAATGGTTATTAAAGTAGCCTCTTACTACAGCTGTTTCATTAGATAGTTCTCTGACCTTATCAACCCACGGTTTTAATTCCTCCCTTGAGTAAAGATAATTGTATCTAGGCTTTACCTGTCTTCCATGCCATCTAATAAAAGAATGATTGGCAGTCACTATTGCTTCGGACAGGAATTGAAGCTTGTCTGGTTCTGGAGAATCAGTTAGCACTGTTGCAATATTATAGTGCTTTAGCATCTCCCATGGGCCTTCAGTATTCCATGATGGATGTCTAAATTCAATAGCGTAGTCATATCCACTGGGTAATCTGTCAAGGAATTCTTCTGTATTCTGAAATTCTTTAACAGTAAAACTAGGTGGCAATTGAATAAGTACTGCTCCCAATTTATTAGCAGTCTTTAGAGGCGATATCTTATCAAGGAACTCTTCCAAAAGGCCCATCGCTCCTTTTCTTACATCAAGTCTCTTGTCATGTGTAACTGTTTCTGGAACCTTAATAGAGAATTGAAATTTATCTGGAGTTGCCCGAGTCATTGCTATGAATGTGTCCTTAGTCATGTACATATAGAATTTTTCATAGAATGTCGCATCCATTTCTGCTGTATTAAAAAATTGAGCATAGTACGGAAGTTTTTTAGTTTGGGCATCTGGATAAAATACTTTGGTCCATCCTCCTCTTTCAAACGTATCAGAATAACTCCAACCTGAACATCCTATCAGTACTGTCAATAGAAATTATTGTGCAATAAATACAATTATAGCTTGCCCATTATTTAACCTGGGGTTGGTCGTTTGTGAACCAAATTTGACATAAATTTTGGACCTGTTTCCTTCAAGCTAACAAAATCTTAGAAAAAAGTTCCCGTGATTTACTGGATAAAGTTTATACGTTATCAAACAACGATAGCAGTTGCAAGTCTAACGTCAAAGAACCTGGAAGTGACGCTTATAGCCAGAAAGAAACGATGAATTACTTAGAACCAAATTTTTCCTCAGAAAGGCAGTTGTTGTGTAAAGCGATAGTTACAAAGTCAGGATTATGACCGAGCTGCCCGGAGCTTCTGAAGAGGACCTAGCGATGAATGTATATCCCTCAAAACTTGTATTAATAGCAGCGGGTGAAGGAGCATACTATTATGAAATCTTTAACCTCCCAGATAAAACCGATACTAATTTAAGGGAAAAATCTTTTTCAAACGGTTTCTTGGAAATAATATTTAAAACCAAAAAGCGAATGAATTAAGACCAATGTTATTCTAGATAACTTAATTAAGAATATAATGAAACTAAATACATTGGATACCGAACAAGAGATTGAAAAAATGGCCGAGAAACTAGCAGATGACAATGGGTGGACTAAGCTCAAAGCATTGTCGATGCTGCAAAGCAGGTATGAAAGTGAAAGGAGGTTAGAAGAGGCGGTGAGAGTGAAAAAGATTATTGAAAGAGAAGAATCCAAGACTGAAGAGACGAGCAAAGGATTTCATGACGAATCGTAATTCATTTCTATCATACTATATCATTTGGTTCCTTTTTGTCTTGTTTCCCGATAATCTATATGACATGAAAGGGAATCTGAAATTTAATATATGTCGAAATCAGAAATTCTAGTTTCTTCATAGAGATATTCCACAAGGATATAGACTAGGACCAATATTATTTTCGGTTAGAGATTAATACTTTCTATACCTAGAACTCGGTCTCCGGATTTTTTAAACAATGGAGAAGGCTTCAATTTAGGCGCACTGTGAAGTATTCAACAAAAAAATTCTACGGTCGCATGAAATCCTATTTAGACAGAATGTTAGCTAATCATGAGTTTCAAACAGGAATTGAACCAACTGATAAATTGCAGGCCACTATTGATGATATAGATATGATTCTAATGCCAGATTATTATTTGGCAAGTGATAGTGTCCAGAGAAAATGGTGGGGAATTAAGAGAAAGTTGGAAGTTATCTAAATTTGATATGAATGAATTTGGAAAATTTAAGGAACAAGTCGAAGAGATGGACAAAATTCTTGGAAATGAACTTTCCAAATTGTAATCAAATGTTAATCGATACGTAACCAAAATGGAGAATTAAGTATTCAATTTATTATTAATTTGGAGCTTTGAAAGTCTGGAGTGTTTTATTTTGCTTACAGTTTGCTTTGTGACTCTTTAAATTTGGGTTTGCTATAGCGATACCGTAATTAGTTCACCGTTCCCAACTTACTAGCAGATTTTAGAGGAGATATCTTGTCAAGAAAGTGTTCCAGATGCATTACAGCTTCCTTATCGACATCGAGTCTCTTATCATGTGTTACTGTTTCAGGAACCTTAACTGAGAACTGAAAATTATCCGGCGTTGCTTTCGTCATGTTGACAAATGTTTCTTTTGTCATATATTTGTAAAATTTCTCATAGAATGTCGCATCCATCTCTGCAGTGTTAAAAAACTGAGAATAGTATTGTAGTTTTTTAGTTTGGGCATCTGGATAAAATACCTTAACCCACCCACCCTTGTCAAAGGAATCAGCATAACTCCAACCAGAGCAGCCTATAAGCACTGACAATACAATTTACTGTGCAGCAAATACAATTAAATTTTATTTGTTGTTTTGGGAAAGGGCACTTGTATCGGTATGGGTCCAGAGGGATGCGTACCGATATTGGTGCTAAAAGTAGGTTCTTGATTAGACAAGTACTAAGCTTTAAATTTTGCCTTTTTTAACCAATCAATTAAACCGTATATTGTCTTACAGTACATTATGAATAATGTCAGGTTAGCAAACATTTCATCCCTATCTCTTTTTATTCCAGTAGGATGACCGGCCTCGTTGCGTTGTAACCGTATCAAATTAAAAATTCCAGTTAAATTGTATTCTAAGGTATCCTGAGTTTTGCGATTGAATTGATTTTTTGCTTTTATTAGTTCATTGTATATAAAATCGAATTTTCTCTTGATACTATTCGTGCCCTCTAATGAAGTGCACTCTTTTTTTATTAACTCATTTGTAATCTTGCTGTTCTTAAACGCAGTAAATAACTGATTAAAAGCCGCTTCAGATGCTACACCTAACATGACTGCTGACGCGAAAAAATTGCTATTTAAAAAACATTCCCAACTTTCTTCTACATATACAAGAACTATTTCATCCAACTTAGGTATCGTTTTTCGTAATCTTTCAAGATAATTGTGTGGGTCATGAGGTATAATGTCACCTTTTTCTAAAACCTTTTTTCCATATGATGTAATTGAAAACCAAGGATAAAAATCACTGCCACCAATTTCAGCCTCCTTCCCCCACATAATTACTCCTTGGTTCAAGAGACAGTGTATGGATTCCAAAAAATACTTCTGCTCTTTCTTATCCATTATTGTGTAAGGCGTCTCATTGGAATATTCATTACGTGCGTTTACATGATGTGGATTACGTCTATACATGAGTTGTTCAATTTTTCTCCAATGTCATTATTTGCTTCATTTCAGGACCATTGTGAGTATCGTCACTGTAACCATTAAAAATTCTAATTGCCTCTATTGTCAATTCCCGAATTTCTTCAAGTTCCATTTGGATTAAAGTTGACTTCAGATATATATTATCGCCGAAGGAACAGTGGTCAAATTGTAAGGGCAATATTGACAAGAACGTATTTGAAGGAAATGAATAGTTCAAGAATACTCACAGTGTAGATATACTTGATTACTGTCTATTTAAACAGCCGTTAATTTCTGGAAAATGGTTTCCTTCTTCTCTCGACTTTACGCAACTGAGAATACAGTTTTTATTTGATTGAAGCGATATCCAGCGAAGAGATGTTTGATAATGTATAGGGAATATGGGGGACTTGTCAAAAAGCCCTCTAATGAAGCTAAAATATGGAAATACATGGATATTGCTAGGCTTATTAGTATACTTGATAGAGAAGAACTATATTTTACTAGTACGGACGAGTTTGTTGACCCTTATGAAGGAACATTGGCAGAATACAATAAGATAGATACTGTCAGATTGGAAAGATTTCGCCACGAATTAGAAGATGTGGATGATGATATGATTAAAAGATTAATTTTGAGGCCTCCCAACTTTCAAAACTATAGAGACAGACTAGTCGTAAATTGTTGGCATTTAAATGATGGTGAATCTGCTGCAATGTGGGACTTATATTCCAACAGAAAAGCAGGCATAGCTATACAATCAACATATCGAAGACTTCGCGATTCATTTAGTAAAGCAATTGAATCTGTCGGCATAGGTATGGTAAACTATATGGACTATAATACTCAGTGGATGAAAGAAGACTTTATTCTGCCATTTCTTACTAAGCGAACGTCATTTAAGCATGAACAAGAATTAAGGGCTTTTACCATAATCTATGATAATGATTTGTCAAGAGATGAAATTCCTAAGAAT
>DATBHO010000002.1:0-50295 GCA_036557405.1 Nitrososphaeraceae archaeon | reverse complement strand
ATTTTTTTTATCAAATGTGAACAAAAATATACCGGCTGATTAAAAGAGCCTCTGCAGGTTAAAGATTTCGCTACATTAGCTTACTCATGAAAACATTACAACATTCAAAGCGACAATGGTGCTGTGGCTGGTAGCAAATTTATAGTTGATGTTCAGTCTCAAGTAATTCTTCTTTAGAAGCTCCATTCTGGCCATCAAGATTAATTACCAGTCGACATTGACGCGACTCCACCTGTCAGAGGAATCTCTGGTTATTTTAAGTATAAATAATTGCTTCTTGTATCAAATCCCAGATTTTTCATAGTTATAACTCGAAAATCGTTATTATGTAAGTATTTCATTTCCTCTTCAAAAAGTATTAGATTCGTATTGTCATCAGCAGCCTCATTATCACCTGCTCTGTGGTATATGATTATTGGGATTCTTCTTATTGTTCCATCTTGAATATATCGAGACACTCGAAGGTTTGGTAAACATTAAGTTGCTTTTCAAATATTTTTTATTAAATTAATGTTGACTCTCCTCCATACCATCAAATTCCTCCCTGAAATGTTGTAATGTTTCCTCATCAAGAATACAAAACTCTACAGTTTGAAGAGAGCTAGTTCTTGACTTTGAATTCGAGTTTTTAATAAACCTCATTGATTCATTTACCAATAACTTCGCACATCTGTCTTTAGGAAAACCAAATATACCTGAGCTTATTGCAGGAATAGATATACTTTTGAATCCATTTATTTCTGCAAGCTTTAAAGCATTTTTCAGAGCTGATCTCAACTTCTGATCCTCATTTCCTTCGCCAATTTTTGGTCCTACGGCATGAATAACTGCTTTGCATGGCAGAATTCCAGAACCTGTTATAACAGCACTACCAACTGGGACTACACCTAATTTATCACTTTCTTCTTGGATTATTTTTCCTCCTCTCCCTACTATTGCAGCTGCAAGTCCTCCGCCATGTCTTAGATAAGAATTCGCAGCATTCACTATTACATCTACGGTTCTTTCTGTAACATCTCCCCTAACAAGTCTGATTATTTTTCCATCCACTGAAATTTCACATACTATATTCATTGATTTTTAATCACTGCTTGTTTGAAAGATTTACTCTTCTTACAGTTAACTAAACATTAAAGGATACAATTATGGAAGTATTTCTAGGTTGACATCTCTGATGGTAATAGATCCGGAACCATTATTTCTTATCCAAAAGTATGACTTTGTCTCATACAAGGTTCTATCCATCATCCACGTTTCCGGGAAATCATCGAAAATGTCCATCACTTTATGAAAACCGTTTCCATCCATGTAGTCAATCTCGCCTATCTGATGCACCGTTGTACCTTCATCTTTAATTGTGTGACGTAAAATTATTGCTTTGTCATTTTGTATTATCTTTGGAACTGAACCTGATTTGTGCTGATCATGGCAGTTGTGTGTGGATTCTCTCTTTGCATTCCATTCATTATAATTTACGGCAAATCCATATCCGCCAAATCTATTTCCATCTAGAGGACCACCTCCTTTACATGTCATACCCGGCTCATTATGCCTTGATCTCATTTTCAATGAACAGTTGTCATTCAAATCCTTAAAATATGGTATCAAAGTGATGGTAAGTATAGCGTTATAATTATTATAATGGCAATAAATTCTTCTCCTATTTCCCGTAATCGTACAATTACCATTACCATCAATTACACATAGAGTGTTACCATCTGCGCGAACTTCGACTTTATCATCGTAAGGATCAAACCTTCTGAACGTTCTGTTATGACCATTACTCCACGTTCCAGATATGTTGAATTTCACGAAGTAATTGAGTTGCATCTTATATATCAGTTTGATTGTATTTTCGATTCTTGTGGTCATCGAGGATTTATGACCTATCAGGATTATAAAAATAAGTTCTAACATAATCTTTTGCTTTAGATCTTCAGTTGGACTAATAATAACTTGAGTGAAAGAATGCCTGAACAAAGGTAACTAAACAAAGGTAAGGAATCAATATAACTAATCTTTGGCGGTACAACTAGTAACATATGAATAAGACAAAACCCTTAGGTATATTGATCGCCGCATCGTTAGTCTACGTAGCATGGGTGAATCTGTCAACAACAGGAGCACTGCAACAACTAGAAAAATCTGCCTTTGCTCAGGACATCAATTTCCCAGTTAAGAAAGTTCTTGTGTCTTCGTATGGAACTACACCTTTGGCCAGCCCGGTTAAAAATCAGGACACAACGGTAAAGGCAAAAACCTAACCACCACACTTCAATTAAATGCCAAAGAGAAGAACGGAGTTTACACTTGGGTCAACAAAGAGGGAACCAATCCGAGTCTAAACTTTAAACTTGATGACAACAATGTCGTCCAATTGAAGAATCCAACAGATACAAAGCATCAGTTGATCCTAACTGCCGGGGCAAACCAAGTTGCTACGAGTGGGGATATATTAGCTGGCAAGTCAGGTAAACTTGTAGTACCAGCACTTAGCCAAGGTGAAACTCTGGCATATCACTGTCTGTATCATCCAACTACGATGAAAGGAACAATAACAGTTTCTCCCTAATTTTTCATTCCGAAATAGTTAACTTCAAAATCACATTCATTTTTAGTTTCTAATTCCTGTCTTAAACTCTTCAATTTCCTGATAGACGATCACAAAGCAAACACCGCTAGTATAAAATATCAAAACGGTCATGACGTAGATGATCGAAGATCTGTTGTCATTTGCTTGGGTCAGTCGATTCATATCCCTTCCATCTCTTACTGCCTGATGGCGGGAAGGATTCGAAACAGATCAGTCATAGGTTTTGCAGAGGCATCCCCCTTTCCCAGATTTCCCAAATTCAGGATCTTTTCAACCGTAGCTAGAAGGTTGTAGTGAGTATACTCAAGAGAGGAGACAAATCCCTTATTAGCAAATGGAGACACTAATAGTAAAGGCAACCGCCCTCCAGTCACTGCATATTTCCCACTCCCAAATCCTGATGTGTCATGTTTTTTGCCTTCATCATAGACTATGAATAGTGCAGTATTATTGAATGTTGGAGAGTTGATTATTTTAGGCACAAATTTCGATAACCAATCATCTCCTTGTCCTACTGTGGAGTCATGAGTATTGTGTATATTATTTGGCACTATAAACGAGTAGTTTGGAAGTGTTTGATTAGAAAGGTCCTTGTAAAATTCGTCTAGTCCTACTGTATTCTTACAACTATTATTATTTCTAATATCGAAGTATACGAAGGGATTATGATGGGCAATATATCCAGAACCTCCTGAATCTTTGAGATGACAAACCTGAGGCATATCTTCGAAATATCCCTTCCATGTGAGATTCTTAGACTGCAGAAGATTTACAATGGTCTGTTCCTTCAATGGTGACATTGTGTTTGGGTCTTTATCAACGGTAAGGTAAGGATATCCAGATATAATCGATATATAGTTGGGTAACGAATCAGGATAAACTCCATAATAATTTGAAGCAGAAGCGTAATTCTTAGCAAGTTGGTTTTGATAGGGAGCACCTCCTGAGCCAATTACTTGCGTATATCCCTTATTTTCCATAACTATGATTATGACATTTTTTATACTATTGTTCAAGGGTGTATTCATATTAGCCTGAGTTGCATTCAAGCCCCTAAGGCCTGAATTATTTATAGTTACGTTTGTGAGATTAACTTGCGCTTTTGCTATATGCCCTATAAAATCCGCCTTTATGGAGCTTGCAAATAAAAGAACAAAAATGAGTCCAATTAGAATTGGCAGTTTGCATATTAGAAGATTCACAATTAAGATCGTTCACTCGAGTCACATAAGTGATCTGATACAAGTGTCTAATTGCAATTCAGTTTACTGAAATTTCAACAATAAAGCACAATGCACTTATAACATTCTAGTCGTGTCTTGCCACTATGTTGTGTATGTGTCCCGTATGCGATGCGATTCTATGTTCGCATTCGTTTCCTTCAACTGGTTTTAACACATTAGCAGAGACACAAGCAAAAAAGTAATCTCCTACCCTGATGGGACCAATTTCGGGAGTCTTGTCAAAATCCAGTGGGACCTTTATTATATTGTCCTTTGATTTTTCTAGCAACTTTTGTGCATCTATTATCTTTGACTTAAACTCCCCTTTAATCATCGCAGCCGCTTTGATATCTCCTAGATGTTTTTTACCAGCAAGATTTTCTATCCAAACCACAATAGTTGGATTCTTTACTACCGCCCCATTGACAGGTTTGAACGGCCCGCTAGACAACGTGATCACAGGCCCCGAACCTATATTTACTGGATTTTTACCAGTTGGTATTTAGATTCTCATTCTTATTCTGAAAGCTGAAATTATTTAATAACTAGTATCTGATAAACGAAACTTTATCATACTACTAACGAGAAGTTGAACCCTTCTCATAGACGAGGTATAATAATCTGGGATACTACACTAAGAGCACATCATATTATAATGTAGAAAAAAGAATTTAAGTGACCATTATTCGGAAAGTTAAGTTTATTCTTGGTAGAGAGATTTTCCTAGATTTTGGTAAACAATGTTTCCAGTTTTTTTGCGTTGCATCCTTCATTAACAATAAACTACCATGTTCGAGGTATACTGAAATAGTCTCGTTACTTTGTTTATGCCTAAAGGAGAATTTCCGTTCCGCACCAAGACTGACTGAAGCTATGCAACTACTATCTTCAATTGATTTTTCGTCATCGCTATGCCATCCTATACCTTCATTGCCATCATTATACAAGTTCAATAAACAAGAATTAAATTCTGTATTCGAATGTTTCTCCACAATTTGCTTAAGGTTTACAAGTTCGTGAGTCCATGGTAACGCTTTTTTTTCAGTATTTGAATAAATATATACATAGTTAGAATTACCATACCAAGCAGTTTTCCTTTTGGTAACTATATGTTTTCCAAATACTACTATTTCATCATTCTTCCAAGAGCTATTTCGAAATAATGAATGAAAGTATCCGTTTGCTTCATCAAATGTGAGGATCTTGCCGTAGTAATATGCAGCGCCATCCGAGGGTAGTAGATTAGTTATATGTTTTTCAATAATGAGAGTACTTTTTATTATCTTATACTTAATATTTATGTCACTTGAATGAAAAAAAGGTGCTGAGAATAGGGACCTGGTTATTTGTAATAATTGTCTGTGGGCTGTATCCCTGTTAAAAGGTTCGCACAAATTTTATCGATGTCCCTTGTGTAATGGTAAGAATCTAGAGGTTATACCTGTTGAGGATTATGAGAGATACAAGCTAGAGGTAAATCAAAAAAGAGGTTTGAGCATAGAGTTTACTGGTGAAAATTAAAGCAATCTCGCGCATTCAGTCGAAAATGGTTTTTCACTTTAAACAAATTTAGAATTTCTACTTCCCGTTGTAAGCTTTGCGTATCATAAAGACCTAGTTTGATACCTATATTATTTTTGCTCTAATGTAGTTACTTAGTTCCTTTAAAACGATACTAATAGTAGTGATTGATGTTTCTTGCTCCTGGATAGGGATCACTTGAACATTTTCAATAAAGCATTCATTTAAGGCTAATGGTATCTGATGACAATCTTTCTGACCTTCTGCATAGCATCTTAAAGGAATCCAAAATATCCATTTCAATCACACCTGGCAGATGCTGGATGTTGGGCAGATAATTATTTATTGTGTACAGATTTTGTATTTTGACCTCAATTTTAATATCATTACTTCTTAGATCCTCAGATTCCGATCTGTTAATAATTTTTACCGAGTCCAAAAAATTTTTCTGTTTATCTTCTAGGGGATACCTGCCGGAGCAGATCGAGTCTTGAATCATTTTACATAATTCCGAAATTTTCATATGTATTTTAATAATTGTCTAATAATTTAATTTATACCAAAGAAACTTAGCTCATTTTTCAAATAAGGCTAAATATTATTAAATATATGTAAGTGAAAAATGAAAAGAGCGGGTAATTATGCAAAAAAAAGTATCTCACTCTCACAATTATGATCCAATTCTACTAGAGAGAATGTTGTTTAAAGTATCTAAGCGATGGATTGCCGGATACTCATTTAATGACGCTATCATAGAAGCAAAAAAATCAAATCAAAATGGAATGTCAGCCATCATTAACTATCTTGGTGAAGGATATGTCGAAAAATCTCAAATTGATAGTTCAGTTACAGAATACATTATCTTACTTGATCTATTAAAATCCAAGGATGTTAGGGGCAGTATCTCTGTAAAACCTACGCAAATTGGTCTTAGTATTGGGTACGACGAATGTTTAGAGAACTTTAGAAAAATTTCTGAAAAAGCAAAACAAAGTGGGCATTTTATGTGGATAGATATTGAAAGTTCCAACTTTGTAGAGGACACTTTGTCAATTTATCTTGAAATTCTAAGAAAAAACAGAGATACGGGGGTAGCGATTCAATCATACCTTAAAAGGAGTCACAGCGATTTGTTGCACCTTATGGAAAATTCTGCAAATGTAAGAATTGTAAAAGGCGCCTATAGCGAAGAAAAGGATAAGGCCTATCAATCAAATAATGAAATAAGTCAAAATTTTTCAGCACTCATGAAATTAGTATTGGAAGAGTCTGCTTACGAGGGAATTGTGGCCATTGCTACTCATGATTCAAAACTTATAGACGAGGCATTAGTTTTATCCGGGAAAGAATGGGAAAAAATGAAAAATTTGCAGTTTCAATTACTAAAGGGGGTTAGAGATGATTTGAAATTACAATTGGTTACAAATGGATATTTGGTATTAGAATACATACCATACGGTGAAAAATGGTTGCAATATTCGATAAGAAGAATTAAGGAGAGAAAAAGAAATGTATTATTACTCGCAAGATCCCTGTTAGAATCTTGATTGCTTTGATTTCCCAATATTCCTGCTCAGCTTGTCATCATCAGTATCATCAGCACCAGCGCCAGTTTGTTATTATGTACTTTTAAATCATGAATGCGAATTAACAATATGGAATTCAAGAATGAAAATACGTTTCAAACCTTTCTTGATCTTAATCAGGAGGGTAGGTTTCATAGCTTATTTGAAAAAGCAGTTAATTTGGTTTCTTTTCAATTTGGAAAAACTTATCCTATAATTGTTAATGGTAAAAAGATTCATACATCAGAAACTGTGATTAGGACATCTCCAATAGATACAAGAATCATTTTGGGATATGTGTGTAAGGGCAGCCCCTCAGATGCAAAAAAATCAATTCAGGCGGCAAAGAATGCGTTTGAAAAATGGAGTATAACAGATTATGAGAAAAGAGTAAAGTTGTTTCGAAAAATAGGAGCAATTATGAAGAAACGTAAATTTGAATTGTCTGCATGGCTTACTTTTGAAAATGGTAA
Source organism: Nitrososphaeraceae archaeon (assembly GCA_036557405.1). Classification (GTDB taxonomy): domain Archaea; phylum Thermoproteota; class Nitrososphaeria; order Nitrososphaerales; family Nitrososphaeraceae; genus TA-21. The sequence continues at coordinate 42,920 of DATBHO010000002.1, read as the reverse complement.
GAATAGATATGAATCAATTGCTGACATAGATGAAGCAATTGATTTTATTATGTACTATTCAGATGAGATGCAAAGAAACAAAGGGTTTGTCACCAGGAGATTGGGAAGTTCAAAAGAGCAGAATACAAGTACGATGAAACCATATGGTGTTTGGGCTGTTATTGCGCCTTTTAATTTTCCAGCAGCAATTTTAGTAGGTATGTGTGCTGGTGCTCTTATAACGGGTAACACAGTAATTATAAAACCAGCCAGTGATACCCCAATTATCGGTTATAAGATTGTTGAAATTATGTTTGAAGCAGGAATCCCTAATGGAGTACTAAATTTTGTTCCAGGATCAGGTCTAGAAATAGGAAAGACCATAATAGAGAGTAAACAGGTGGCTGGTATTGTATTTACTGGTTCACGCGAAGTTGGCTATAGGTTGATGAGTGACTCAAGCAAGACAAAACCACGTCCAGTAATTGCAGAACTGGGAGGAAAAAATGCGACTATAGTAGCAGATACTGCTAATTTGGATATGGCGGCCGAGGGAGTATCTAAGGCTGCGTTTTCATTTTCAGGACAAAAATGCAGCGCATGCTCGCGTGTATATGTTCAGAAAAAAGTCAAATCCCAGTTCTTATCAAAGCTGATAGAAAGGACAAAAAAACTAAGAGTTGAAAACCCAAAAGAACGAGAGAGTTTTATGGGACCCGTGATAAACTTAAATGCATACAATAATTTCAAGAGGTATTCCAAGCTTGCTTCAAGGCATGGTAAAATTCTTGCAGGAGGTTCTGTAAAACAAAATAGAGAGCTTGAATACGGCTTTTATGTAGAACCTACTATTGTAGATGGACTACCAGCACATCATCCTTTACTTAAGAAGGAATTATTTGTACCTATTTTGTGTATATGTGAATACGATAATTTTGATAACGCAATCAAAATGACAAACGAATCAGAATATGGGCTTACGTCAGGAATTTATAGTAACAAAAAGGAAGAAATTTCGAAATTTCTCCAAGATATACAAGCAGGAGTTGTGTATGTAAACAGGAAAAAAAGTTCTACAACTGGTGCCATGGTGGGGCGCCAATCTTTTGGTGGTTGGAAGGATTCTGGGACTACGGGAAAAGGTACTGGTGGGAGATATTATCTTACACAATTTATGAGAGAGCAGAGCCAAACTATTGTCAAATAGGCCGACCTGCTTATAAAGACAATTCATGCAGATTCATGAATATATCTACGTAATAATTTAAGATTGGTGGTAGGTTTGGCCCATGAACAAGAATAACATCCATTAGTAACCCCCATCTTCTGTTTAGGCGTTAATGTTCACTGTTCTACAAATTGTATAAAGATCTGAGATTGAGCTCGTAAATATTGGATTAATTGGAATTATTTAAATTCGCTGCCATTAATGGTAATACTTCTATTTCATTTCAATCAAGAGTTCGGAATCTTGTAACTTTATCGGTCCTGGTTTGAGTTCTATTATGAATAAATTATTTCATCAATTGATTCTTATTTTAAGTGATAGCAACTGCCCCCGCCTATCTTCTGATAATACTTTTGATGATAATCTTCTGCTGGATAAAATTTAGTTGCTGGAACAATTTCTGTAACTATTTTGTTTTGAAAGCTATTTGAATCATCTAACTGTTGCTTTGACTTTCTGGCAATCCTCTCCTGTTCTGGATTATGATAAAAAATTGTAGAACGGTACTGAGATCCAATGTCAGGTCCCTGTCTATTCTTAGTAGTCGGATTGTGAATGGACCAAAAAAAATCTAAAAGTTCTTTATATGAAATTTCATTTGGATCAAATTTTAATTCTATAGCTTCAGCATGGCCTGTTCTATCAGTACAAACATCCTCATAGCTTGGGTTTAGAAAATTTCCTCCAGTGTAACCAACTCTTGTTGATTTTACCCCTTTTATTTTCAGGAACTCTTCTTCTACACCCCAAAAACAACCGGCAGCAAATGTGGCCAACTCAAGATTATTTTCATACATAGCGTTAATAGTGATTAGCAGTCCTAAAAACTCTTTTCTAAATCTCGATTCAAAAATATTTCAAAATCCTTAACGAAAATTCCCGAGTCAAGATTCACTTTCGTGACCTTATTGGTTTGGATCTAAGATGAAGATGACAACATGGGCAAAATGATCCATCATGAAAAAAATACACCGAGCATCTTCTACAATATTTGACTCCATCACTATAGCTTGCTCCTAGTATTCCTATTTCATCACAAATATGCTTGCAACCCATTCTATAAAATTACTAGACTCGTCTTATAATACTGAATACACCTAGCAGGGAGTGGGAGTTAAGGAGATAGTTGATTCAGATACGTCATATTTGACTTTATAGTAATTATAGGAAAAATAAAAGAAATTATTTCAGATGTAAACATTATCTTTTACTAATTTCTGGAGTTTGCTTACTGCCTCTGTAAGTGGTTGATTAGTACCAAAAATTATTAGTGTATGATTACCAGTCTTATTATCAGGCCAGTACTTGCCTTGGCAATACGAGCAGGTGTTATAGTTGAAATTAAACTGGCTAAGAATATTAAAGCCGTTCTTTGGGAATTCACCTTCATAATATCCCAGCCATCCAGGATGCATGATTCCGTCATTGTCCAAATTATTTGATACTTGATGAGTTGGAGTATAAAATCCACCCACTATCTCTTTATCATTAGAACTTTCATCCGTTACCGTAATGCTGCCTTTCATCCAATTATATTTAGTGTCTATCATAGAGTAATTTCCTACTGGTAATATTTTTAATTCAGATGCGTCAGAATAATTCATCTTTCCAGTGGTATAAATCACATTTCCAGAGCTATCTATTAATTTTATTGTATGAGGATGCGGCGTATCCCATGGAGCATCTGCGTTAAGAAACAATACGGCTGTTCCTTCAGGAATAACTAGATGCGTTGGCACATAAGATGGGTTATGATCTGTAATATGTTTATAATTTTCTTTAGGCAATTCTTCATGAGCTTCATTTGCGATAAGAATTACGAAATAACCAACAGAATTGGGCACATGAATAGTTTCAGTATCATAAACTGATTTTGCATGTGGAATTTCTGATACCTCTTGTTCTAATGCAAAAGATTTGTTATCAACATTCAATACTACTGCTAGTATGATCGAAATCATGGACACAGAAATCATAAAAATGTTTTTGCAAGACTTATTCATTTTCAAAAAGCCCTAGTTACTAACGGCAGTAATCCTTTATTTTTAAATAATATATATCTTTGCAAATTTTAGAGCGTTCGAATTTTTCCGAATTCATTTCATCGTCAAGAGTCTTATTCATTATTCCTATTCATATTGCATCACAAATAAGCAAATCGCTTATATTTTTTTTATATTTTGATAAAATTTGGGCAATAAAATAATAATGGATCTCTTGCGATATTATATTATTTACCAAATGAATCGTGTTTATTGGAAAATTTTCAAGTTCTCCAAATACAAATAACATAAGCGCTTTGGGCATTAAAACACCTTTAATTTTACTAGACAGATCTAATTATTTATCGATTTTTTCAGTTCAAATTTAATGAATGAAGAAAAGCTGCTCCAATTGTTCTGCATTGTAGTAACCAGATTTTGCAATTTCATGATTTCCATATTGTAATATTAACAAGGTAATCAATACCGGAGAAAGAAGTACTATTGGAATGCAGCTATTATTATTCCCAAATTTGGGGATTATGAAAAATATAAAATGATTACTTTTATTGAGTAATAGAATATGATTTCTCTTTATGATGAGTGTTTTTCATTCCAATGTGTTACAAACTCTTCAACATTGTCTTCGAACTCTTTCTTGGAGCGTATTAGAAATGAGTGTCCAAATTCCCAACCTATCCTATCACAAGTTTTACATTCCCTTTCATATTGGGAGGTATAGCCATGAGCTTCACCTACAATACATTTCGAAGGACTGTCAAGCTCAAAGTACCATTTCCACCATTGCAAAGACAATGGAAATGGAAAACCTACTTCCGCTAGAGCCTTAATTTTATTTGCCCAGTTGGGCGTAATTTCAACAATCCTTCTATTTTTTAATATTACTCCTTGATCCATTGCTATGATATATCAATAGATTGGTATTATTAAATATTAATTTAGATTCTCGACATTTTGCTAGAAGTCAATCTAGTATACTTATAATCTCTCTATAACTTTTACGCGGGATTAGATTTACGTTCTGAGCAAAAATATCATACATCAACTGCAAAAAATAAGTCTCGAATGTTGATTATTAAATATACCATATTTTGCACTCTTATTTTTAGAGATTTCATTTGAGCAGAATTTCATCTTTCCTCTCATGGGAATACATTAGATGTATTCCGAATATCATGATTGATATGGCAATGATCTGATTTATAGTTATCAGTTCATGTAAAAATATTATTGCAAAAACTAACCCGAACACCGCAGATAAGCTCAACAATGATGACGCCTTAATAACTCCAATTATTTTTATGCTGTGCAGGTACAGATAAAGCGATATCGCGAATCCAAAAACACCTACCAGAATAATTGGAATTAATTGCTCACTTTGAAAATTGAAAGGAATTCCTAGTATGAAGATCATTCCTAGCAAAATAGATCCACCAATCAACGCCTTTAATTGAATCAATTTTGATACATCAATCTGTCTAACTATGATTTTGCAAATATTATTGTCGAATCCCCAAATTATTGTTGATAGTATTACGGACACATTACCAATATTCAACTTAAATATAGAATTATTGAAATCAAGGCTTGTTGTTACCATGAAAACGCCACTTAGGATCAATGTTACTGCAATATATCCTATAGGTCTCAATCTTTCTTTAAAAATAAGTAGCGCGAATAAAATTGAAAAAACAGTTTCACCATTTGCGAGCAGTGCGGTGTCAGCAGCTGTACTGAGCTTTAACCCAACAAAGAAGATAATAGGTGCAATTGCTGCGCCTGCTACTGCACTTATTAAAATGAGACCGTAATACTTCATTGTGATTTTCGATCGCGCACGTGAGGCAGCAGGAGTAAAAAAAAGTCCAGCAATTAGGTATATGAATGACGAAAGGACAGTAGGATCTATTGTCGAGAGGATAGGTTTTGCTAGGGTAGAAACCCCTCCGAAGAGTACTGCAGCGACAATCGCCGACAGATAACCAATGATTAAATTGGAACTTGTCCATCTAATATCAATCAACTCTTTCTTGCATCCATCACGGATACTTTATACTTATTAAAACTTAGTCATCTTATATACGTCTTAACAATCTATTCAGATTAATTGTCTCTGAATGTGAAACTTCAACTTAAATTTATTTCTAATTCGAACATTAAGTTACTAACAATGTATATAAATAATTCAAGATTTGAATAATATATACATATGCTGATCTGAATACTTGTTTAGTAATAAATGAAAATAATAATCGAGCTTATTGGAATCGCACTTGTATTGACAGGTGTAATTTTTACTGCACAATCTAAGGCACTATTGGGTCCGCCAAGCTCCTTCATGTATAGTAATCCTAGCTGGACAATTAATGGTTTCATGTTTATTATTGCGGGTGTTATTGTATTAATTCTGGATATTATTTTTAGAACCGTCTATCATCATAAATTCAAACATGAGGATTAGAGAGGCCCTACTATAGATTGTTAAAGTTTTTATTCAAAGTCAAATGTCGGGTTAACTTGGAACCATGATGGAATGACAGTGTTAGTGTTTACAATTAATCTATTTAAACAGGAATTAAATTTAGCTAACTCTGAATTCTCGCCTGTAGTTACTTTTTATATCCATTCAACATAAAATGTTTATTTGAAAAATTATTTGTCAAAGTTTCTTTATTTATCATTGGCTAGTGTATTCTTCTTTAGCATTTATGTTATTTGTATATCTGCCCAAGATGATCAGAAGGTAATATCGCAAAAATCCAATCCAATAATAAATTCGGGAAGTTTTCCTATTGGAATTGATATTAATCCTATAACAAACAAACTTTATGTGGCTAATCAATTCTCTAATACAATATCAGTAATAGATATTGATAAGTCCAAAGTGGAAAAAAATATCGATGTGGGTGATTCTCCGTATGACGTAGACGTAAATCCTTTATCTAACAGAATTTATACGTCGAATAGAGATTCTGACTCAATATCCGTAATTGATGGTTTTACTAATAAAGTACTTACTAAGATAACAGTAGGAGACTCTCCTCTAGGGATAGGTATTAATTTAGGCAGAGGATGGGTGTATGTAGCAAACCTGGACTCAAGTACAATTACAGTAATTGACGCAATCGATAATCATGTTATAAAATCTTTAAAATACGCCACGTTACCCTATGATATTGCAATCAATTCCCTCACGAACAAGGTCTATATTTCAGATTTAGGGAAAGATAGTGTTTTAGTATTGGATGGAAGTAACAATACATTGGTATCAACAATACCTGTTGGTTCAAATCCCTCTGTTCTCGCCATCAATACACAAACCAATACGATTTATGTCTCAAACTTCTCGAACGATTCTGTAAGTGTCATAAACGGCACATCTAATAAAGTTGAAGAAAACATAAAAGTTGGGCATAATCCAGTTGGAATTGCTGTAAATCCCCGTATTAACGAAATTTATGTTAACAATCTGCCGGATAATACAATCAGTGTAATTAATGGGACAACAAATAAGGTGGTTGATAATATTTCACTAGAACCTGCAATAATTGGATCAGGGGTTAACAAAGCATTCATTAATGTCCCCTTGAAAATTACTTTTCCACTCATAGCAAGTAAAATAACAGTAGATCCTACTACAAATTTCACGTATGTCACTAATCCAAGGTCTAATGGAATAATTACAATCGATGGAAAGACAGACAAAATAATTACAAAGATTTTTGTTGACGTCAATCCATCAAATGCTGGAATTGTGAAATGTAATGATACCGTTTTAGCAGATGGCGAGTCTATTAACCTGCCAGTCAATTCACCTGCAAAATGTGAAGCAATACCTGATAGGGGATATGATTTTGGACATTGGTCCGTGACGAATAATACCAGCCAAAATCCTGTAATTTTTAATGTCACTGGTTATGACACACTAACGGCAAATTTTAAAGAGGGAATTTTGACGGAAACATTTATCATTATAACTTCTGTGATAATAGGATTAGTTTCAACCATCGGAGGTTGGTTTTATAGACAGAAATCCAGATTGTCCTTTAAGAGAAGCCTAAGAAACATAGATTATACTTATGAGATGTTATCAAAAAATAATAAAGAAGAATGCATAAAACAACTTGAGCAGATTCAAAGAGATTTAAATTCCTTACACAGAAAAGGAAAAATTAATGAGTCACAGTTAGAGTTCCTAGAAAAGAGAATTAATTGGTATATAAGTCGAGTGAATGGGTAAAATACTAATATGATTTCTTACTGCATTACTATATCCTCAAGAATCTTCGAGTTACTTGCACCAATTTCATCCAGCACATAAAATTCATAACTTGTACTTTAAGCAATCTAGGTAAAGTTATACTTACTAAAACTATCGGAATAGTTAAATTCTTTTTACCCAACACACTTCCTAAATTATCTTTGAATTATTAGAATAATATGATTCAATTCAATAACCGTTGTTAATGGTAAATTAAGGCTCACCGGCATAGCGGATTGCGCTGAATAAGATCAATATTAGAAGGGATTAAATGAGGTTGCCTATAATGCCCTTTCAATTAGCAAGGTGAATTGACTTGTTAGAAGATAATTCAAGTTCAAAAAAGGATAGAATATTGAGATTTATTCAAAAAAATCCTGGGTGTTACCTTCGGCAGATAAGAAATGAGTTGTCTCTATCGATGGGATCTGTTCAATATCACGCTTATCAACTTCAGAAGAACGGAAAGATAACAACTTCTAGGGAAGGTTTGTACAAACTTCATTTTCAGTCAGGAGCATATCAAGATCATGAAAAGTTACTTTTCAGGGTATTAAACCAAGAGACACCAAGAGAGATTATTTTATTTATTATCGAACAAAATTATCCTACACAAACAGACATCGTAAAAAAATTGAGAATATCCGCACCATCCATAAACTGGCACGTTAGGCGATTGATTGATTTAAATTTAATAGAGGAAGTTAGGGAAGGAAAGTACAAGAGATACAAGTTGCGTGATAATTCCATTGATTCTAAATATATAATGGAATTGTTAAAAACTCACCATCCGAATCTGTGGAATAAATGGAGCAGTAGATTGGTTGAAATGTTCCTGTCATTATCTGATGAAGACAATTAGTTGTTGTGAATATCTTGGAAGGATTGGTGGTGGGAGATGGAATATTCGATTTGGTGGAAAGTCTCCTATATGTAGCAGGTACTGTTTTTGCTGCTATACTAATTGCATTGTCGATTTCTGCTTACCGGAACACACATTTGAGAAAGCTACTATATGCCATTGTAGCATTCCTTCTATTTGGTATTTTTCTATTTTATGAGTATTTAGAACATGCCATTCCATTGGACAATCCCTTAACCGACATTATATTGCCTTCCATGGCACTATCTATTTTAGTTCTATTCTTTTTAGCTATAGTTAATAAAAGGTAGCTTATTTCATTATAGAATTTGTAATAATGTGCCGATCTAAGGAGCAATGACATTAATTAGTTAAACTCCAATGAACTTGTTGATAACATTCGGGGCACATATCTAAATTATTGGTATGGTCACAAGAATATGTTATCTTAGTTTGAATATTACATCGGGTACACTTTTTCAATAATTTAAGGTGGAATATGAAGGAATTTGAATATTTTGTTAAAAGTCACTCAGTAGAACAGCATTTAGATCATAAGAAATAATTTATTTATGGTTACTTTGATCATTAAGCCATCAAAAGTTAATTATCAATGTTCCTATGTCAATAACAAACTTCAATCAACAATAATTAGTAAAATAATTAGTAACATCCTACACAATGATAAGAGAATAGATATACTATAATGTCGTTGATAGTATGTAGATGCAGATGGTATTATTGTAACTATGTCCATATCTGACTCATCATATTAATGACAAGGTATTAGAAATAAATACGAAAAGATGAGATGGGACAATTCACACCCAATAGAAGAAATGAAATATCATGAAATATATTGTATCTCATGTTATGATGTTTTGTTGAAATTTATATTCATGTCAATTATCTGCGTTACGATTTTCATAATAATAGGGATTACGGTTTCACCGAAACTAGGATACCAAGTTCCATCCGTTATTAACTTTGATGAAACAATCACATCACTCATCTATAATTCTCATTATGAACCTATAGATGAATTCATGATCCTGTTGTCAAACTATGGGAGAGAAATAGTATGGTTGGGAGTTATTGTGTTTATGAGTCTTTTTGCAGGGTGGGAAGGAAAAAAAATTGCTGTAATTATCATTATTTCATATTTGATTATAATCCCGCTAAACACAGTATTCAAGAACTTTTTCGAGAGAAACCGTCCGCCAGTGGAAAGACAGGAAATTCAAGTTGCACAGAAAACTGATTTTGCGTATCCCTCAGGTCATGCTTCTATCGTTGCAGCCGGGGCAGCGATATTGATTATCTTATATCGAAGAGAAAGGGAGATAATATTTTCTATAGCACTGGCGTTTGAGGCAGGACTGGTATGCATATCACGAATATATGTTGGTGATCATTATTTCTTAGATGTAATAGGTGGTGTACTGTTAGGCGTTGGAATCTCTTTCTTGTCAATTTCGTTATCTAGATACCTTGATCCCATAATGACTGGAGTCCGTAAACATATACAAAAAGAGCCATAATTTGAGGATCTTTTATCTAGTAAATCCCTTACCATGAAAAATACCCTCTCTTATCCATTTCATGAATTCTCTGTCGGGTAAATTTTTTCTAACATGGATGGAATTTGTGGCATCATTTCCAATTACATATCGCAAGGCAGGATCTTTAGAACTCACCGCGTGGAGAATTGTGTTTGCAACTTGATCACTAGAGGATACGTTACTATTTATAGTTGCCTTTAAAAAGGCGATTCTCCTATCCATTAGTTTGTAGTATGGTGATTTAGCATCGTTTCCCTTGATTATTAGATTGTGAAAAAAATCGGTTTGGACGACGCCTGGTTCAATTAGTATGACCCTTATTCCAAAATCTTCTAGCTCAAACGAAATAGACTCTGAAAGTCCTTCTAATGCAAATTTGCTAGACACATATGCAGCATTAAGTGGAACACCAAATCTTCCAACCATTGAGCTAATATTTACAATAGTTCCACTTCGTTGTTTCCTCATTAATGGAACTATTGCCTTTATAAGCCTAATTATTCCAAAAAAATTGGTTTCAAATTGGTCCTTAATATCTTCCAAGGAAATCTCCTCAATAGGACCAAACATACCATAACCGGCATTATTTATCAGAATATCAATTTTTCCTGTGTCAGAAACAATTTTTTGGATTGCTATTCTAATAGATTCATGATCGTTTACATTAAGATGGATTACTTTGAGAGGAAGTTTTTCTCTATTTATTATTTCTTGAATTTTTTTAGCCTTTGATAAATCTCTTACAGACGCATATGTAGCAAAGTTGTTACGCGCAAACAAAAGACATGTGGCATATCCTATTCCAGAAGAACATCCAGTAATCAACACCGTTTTGTTATCTTTCATGTATAAAGTTATGAAACATGATTAAAAAATTTTCCCGTTAAAATAGTTGACACAGCGCAATAAGTAAAGTTAAATTTAGTAATTTAATTATATCACTAGAGTGCAATTCTAGATATGCAGCTAATACCAAAGTTGGAAATAAAATCTTTAGCTAATATAGTTAACTTTTTACATGAACAAAGAGTTGGTAGAGTTGCATCAATCGACGAACAAGGTTTTCCACAAATAATACCCATGAATTTTGTTTACGTTAATAATGGTTTAATTGATACCATGACAGATAATAAAAATATTGGTGCAATATATATGCACTCTCATCCCTTTGGAGAAAAAATAGAAAATATCAAAAGAAACTCCAAAGTTGGATTTGAAGTTGATTTTTATATTTGTTTTTTGCCATCGTATTATTTTCATGCTACCGATGCTTCACAGGCAGACACATTGTACATTAGCATCGTTATCAAAGGAAATGCCTCTATTGTCCAAGATACTTATGAAAAAGCAAACGCATTAAACGCTTTAATGAAAAAATATCAAAAGGAAGGAGGTTACGAGCCACTTTCGCCAAATATGGATTCAGTTAGAGAAGTTACCGTTTTGAAGGTTGTACCAGAACAGATACGGGGTAAATATAAGATAGGACAACATTGGACACAGACATATAGACTAAAAATGGCAAGAAATATTATTCAGAGGGAGACAGAGGATGCCAGGCGAATACTGAAAATCATGGGAATCGAGATAATGAATAACGGAGAGCTTAAAGTACTTAAAGAACCTATCATGTAATTTAATTATATTACCTTGCATATGCATCGTTTATTTACGTTGTCACGCTGAATAAAGTAGAAAAATGCGTCAAATTTTGCTGAAAAAACACTATAGACAATTAAAATTCTTTGAAGAATCGATCAGAATCGTTACTATCGGTTAGGTATTTTTTAGATAGACCTTTCTTATTCTTGTTACGTGTAATTATATCGAGCAGCTCTTCAAATTTGGTCATGATATGAGTAATTCTTAAACGACGACTAAAAAGATTGTTATTTTTATTCAGTTAGCCAAAGCTGTCTAATTAGTCAATTGAATTGAATCGAATCGATGGTTGGCTGTATCTCTTTCATCACAGAATCAAAATTCTCTTTCGGACTCAAAAATATTATCGCATATAAGTCACCTTGTTTCTGAGTTAGAATAAGCATTCCCTTATAAGGAACATCGTAACCCTCAGGTATCGTAGTTAAAAAACTGCCTATCTGTGGTAAACCAGAGAAAGAATCTAGGAGTTTTGATGGAGAAGAAAGATTGAGGAAATACCTGTGGCCAGAATTGCTATTACCAAAATATATTTGATCAGCGGATTCTAATACGCCCTTATCCGCAAGAAATTGTGTCACAAAAGGCCCTACAAGGAATAATGGAAAGCTGAGGAAGTCGGGAGCCTTTTTTACTCCAATGACGCTTTTAGTAGAATTTTGGAACCAAATTAATGATGTTGAATTATTATTAGGATTTGCTTGCCAATTGGGGGGGAGGAGTCAACTTAATCTCAGCGCTAACGCTTTGAGTCAATAATATTGAGAAGAATATTCCTAAAAGTATTGGAATTACGAGGTTATTCAATCTGCTTTGCATTTATGGCTAATTGCACCCGGATCGTCATGAAGTGCATCATCGCAAGCTTCTTTGGTGGTGAAACAATTGTCCAAGGTGTTACTTTTAGAAGGTTGGGTGGTATAACAGAATTGAGGCTTTTTTATTGATTCAGCTTGTTGCATCCCATACGTAAGCAAGATTGTCGATCCAAACATTGCAATTGACAAAGCTGCAATTGTTGCGACTCTTGCTTTATGGTTCATTGAGGTTATTTTAGCAGAAATAATAATTAAAGTTTCAGAGAAAAATGATATGTTAAAAAATTCTGAATTTTGTTACGAGTATTGACTTCTCGCTCGGATATACCAGTTCTAATTCAACTATTCGTGGCCGTAGAATTGCTAAACTCAATCGATTCAATGCTGGGTTGTATGTCTTTCAACGCAGAATCAAAATTCTCTCTCGGACTGACAAGTAATTTTACATATAAACCGTCTTGGTTTTCAGTCAAAATCCACATTTCCTTAATAGGTATGTCATACCCTTTATCTACTAGGTGTTGGAGTTCTGCAATTTGCTTGGCTGTGCAAAAGCAGCAGCAGGAGAGTTTATGAGTTTTGATAGGGAAGGCATATTCAGGAAATATCTAAAACCGAAATTCCCCTGTCCGAAGGATATCTCCTCTGTAGATTCTAACACACCTGTCATATTAAACCCCTCAGCCATAAGAGGACCGACGATAGCTAATGGGGATGAGGCCAATTAGGATGATCCATCGGTAGGGAACTTAAGTATTCCAAAGCGCTTTTTGAAGAATTTTGATGCCACGCCATTATATCTTGCTTATCATTGGCAGGAATTGCCTCCCATTCCTTTGGAGGAGTCACCTTAATCTAGGCATTGGCTAAGTTTTGAATCCATAACAATGAGAAGAATATTGCTAAAAGCATTGGAACTACAATTTTATTCAATCTGCTTCTCCTTTTTCACTAGATTAATCCCTTTTAACGATAACCTTAGAGCGTCAAGAACGTTACGATAACTAGTCTTCTCCTTATCTAATTTGCCCAGGTCGTCCGAGGTTGCAGTTCTTAAACTTGTAATGACCTTTTCAAACTTTGGATTAATCGCTATCAAAGGACGCTCATATTCCAGCAATTCTTTGGTATGCATTATCATGTCCTTACCTGCTACCGAAAAAGGGATCGGCACGACAGTCATATACCTGGCAAGATGCAAATTATTATATTTATTTGTATTAAATAATGCACAACGAGGATCAAATTAGTGCCTAAATTTATAATAAACTTTGGTTTATACTACAAATTTCGATAATTTATTAAATGAAAAAATTCAAGTCTATCAAGTTAGAAATAATAGCCTCATAATTTATATTGAATATTTGTGCCTATTTTTCATTGGATCTAATATTCCATCTCAGTTTTATTTGAAATCTGATTAACTACATGCTGACGGTAAATATATAACTAAAAAAAACTTATAATTACTTGGATGCATTCAGCTGAAAATGAGGATCCATTTGTCAAGATAGCCAATCTCATAGGTGGAGAAGAATATCATAAAGTTGCTAGGGCTTTGTTGAATACTGAAGATGCTACAGACGAAGAGATAGCAGGTGCTACAGGTATGCGGATTAATATAATTAGGAAGGTATTGTATGATATGTTTGGTAAGGCCTTAATCACGGGCATCAGAGTCAAGGACGAAAAAAAAGGTTGGTTTGTGTATCGATGGAGAGCAAAAAGAGATCAAGCAGAAAATTTTATCGAAAATCAGAAAAAAAAGATTTTAGACAGACTTCAGAAACGATTAGAATATGAAGAGTCTTCCGAATTTTACCACTGCGGAAATTCAAGTTGTCCAAGAATAAAATTTGATTACGCGATGGAACTATTCTTCAAATGCCCAAACTGCAAAAATTCACTAAATATGGTAAATAATGAGAAGGTTAAAGATGCATTGAGATATAAAATAGAACAGATTTTGTTGGATATTAGTTCAAAAGATGAAATTTCACCTTAGTTTATAAAATAATACAATTTCATTTGTATTTTGTATTATTGTCTTTATTAGTTTCATTTTAATCCCATCAGAGATAATTGTAAATCCTTCACCCTCAACCAATGTTTTTGCATCTCTTCCGCCTATTACGATAGGTGATATTGTAACAACTAATTCGTTTACAAGACCTAATTTCAATACAGACCAGTTTATTTCTCCACCACCTTCAACAATTATTTTTTTTAGGCCCATTTTTTCTAATTGTTGGAATAGGCTTCTGATATTCACTTTTCTATTTCCGGAGACTAATACTTGCACCCCCTTGCTTTGCAGTTCTTGAATTTTCTTTGTAGAAGCATCACGTGTTACTGCAATAATGGTTTGAATTCTCCTTGATGAATCAATAATGCGCGAATCTAATGGAATTCTTGCTTTTGAATCAATTATGATTCTTGTAGGGTTCTTCGCCACTTTGGTTGGGTACCGTACATTTAGCATAGGATCATCCTCTAATACTGTACATATTCCTATCACAATACCATCAACTGTTGATCTTAACTTATGAACTCGTACCAAATCCGGTTTAGAAGATATTGCCGAATCGTTCTTTATAGTAGAAATCTTACCATCTATTGACATCGCTGCATTTAAGATTACATACAATTAAATTACATCTCCGTCTACAAACTTACCATCTATCATGACATTTAGTATCGCGTTTGTATTTGCTCTATGCAATATAGAAGTATGAGGGTCATGCATTGGTGAAATATCCAAATTATTTTTGTCGATAAAAATAATATCTGCAGCCCAACCGGCCATTATGGCCCCAGAATTAATACCCAGGATTTTTCCTCCATTTACAGTCGCCATTTTTAGTATTTCCCTTGCAGAAATTGGATTATACGACAGTGATCTATTTAGTTTCCAAATGAAATCTAATTCACGAAACATATCTGGCGAGTTAATCATAATGTTATCTGTTCCAATCCCGATACAACATCCAAAGTTTAACATCTTTGCTATCTTGGGTATTCCAACTCCCAAGGTACCATTTGCTCTTGGACAAACAACAACTCCAATTTTTTTCTTTGCAACAAGTTTGATATCCGCATCAGACGCATTTGTTAAATGAACGATAAAATTTGGTAAAAGGTTTGCGATTATCCTCTGCACTTCGCTTTTCCCAGTAATGGTCATTGATTTTTTTTCCGACTCTGGTGATTCAGAGCTATGAATTCCTATTAGGTATTTTTTTTTCAAAGATTTTTTTTGAATTATTTCCCTATACTGGTTTAGTGAACCGTCAGTATTTTCGTTTGCTCCACTGATTCCCAACCCATCTGCGAATTTCAGAATATTACGAATTAGTCCTATTACATCCCGGGCAAATTTCGGATTTTTGTAAAAATCCCGCGATATATCATAGTAGTGTTCCGGTCTACCTAATACTATACTTTTTATAGATAATCCTGAGGTAGCCTCTTTAATTTGATCTATTCCTTGTAGTCCTCCTTCTCTGAAATCTGCAAATACTGCAATACCATTTCTCATCATAGATATCGCGGAACTTCTCATAAACTTGATTAGATGTTTTGTATCACTCTTTTGTAAAATCTTATTTTTGATACCATGAATTGGATGAATTCTACTCTCAAATGATGATTCAATACCTATATCCTTGCCAATAGAATCACCTATATGAGTATGAGCATTAACAAATCCCGGGCATGCAAGAATGCCTTCTCCGTCATAGATCGGTCCGTCATCTTTTCCTTCATAGTCTCCGCTACCAACACGCTTAATTCTTCCACTTTTAATAATTATGTACCCATTATCTATGTAATCTAGATTTTCTCCAAAAAATAAACTAATGTTCTTTAGTATTAGATCCATTTTATTTCAAACATGGGCTGTGTTATCCCTTGATCTCTTAAACTACGAATTGTATCCAAGGCTTCTGTGGCAGCTTGTACTGCTTTTCTACCAGTAGCTGCTGTCCCAATCCCGCAATTTAATTTGATATTTTGACTTTCGTAGATTTTACTAATTATTAGAGAAATTTTATCTTTTGTTAATGTATTAGAGATAACCATAAAGTTGTCACCTCCAAGAAAAAAAGTCATGGATTTTTGCTCAATGAATAATTCAATAAGACTGGAAAGCATTTTCATTATTCTTGTTGTAATCTCATATGGAGACAGGATGTTACTAACTTTAGTAGAATTATCTATATCGAGATGTATAATCTGAGCGAACAATTCTGAAGATAATTTGTTTGAATTATTATATATCGATCGAACTTGATCATTAGCATATATCAGTCTGCTTTTATCTAGCAAATTATTATTTTTACGTGATTGATATGCTGCAATATTTGCATCTAGTGGGGTTTCGGCTGTTCCAACAGACATTGATATGTTTAGGTCTTTATGTATGTCATTAATTTCCTGCTCAATCGAAAGATGGCCCTCCAAAGATAATCCATTAGTGATCGCAATTAACTCATCAAATCTATTAAAATAAACTATAGCATCTCTTTTAGAGAACATTTTTTGTAATTCGGAATATAAATTTGATTGAAATATTTGTAGTTGTGCTTCTCTATCGCTTCCCAACTTTAAGGTCCATGGACCATAATCTTCTATCTTTATAATGGTGATTTGAATTGTCAATTATAGCTATACATTCCCTTTTATATCGTCGAGCTCTCTTAATCTCGTTACCATTTTATAAGCTGCTTCAACTGCCATTTTGGGAGCAGCAATGACTCTGTTCTTTGCTTGTTTTACTGTCATGTCAGGGCCTGTAATGCCAAGTGTAACAGGTTTTTGATATTTTAAAGAGATATCGGATAGTAATCTTGCAGTGTTATTAGCTATAACTAGATCATGTCCTGTTTCTCCCTTTATTACTGCACCTAGCGTGACGACTGCATCTATTTGTTCACTTTGAAGAAGTTTATCAACTATTAAAGGCATATCAAAAGTTCCTGGAACATGGATTATCTTTTTTACATGGATGTTTAAATTTTTTGCATGGTTTTTGGCCGTATTAAGCATTTTATTAGTAATCTCTTGGTTAAATTCAGCTACGACTATAGCTAATCTTATTTTTCTCAAATTATACTCAATTCACACTGATTTGTTTTATCTGAAGAGATTCAACTAGTGGAATTTTATACCTTGCGGAATATTCTATTGCTTTGTTAACCGTTAAGGCACCTCCTGTATCTGAATCCAGCATTTCACAAATAACGACTGTTGGAATTAAATTTGCCAGTCTCATTAGTTGGACAGATAGTTCGGTATGGCCAGTTCTCTCTTTTAACAATTTCTTTGCAGCAATTAATATTGGTACGTGGCCAGGAGATCGGAATTTTTTAAAAAATTCATATTTTCCAAAATTATCTATGTCAGAGCATATTTCGGCCATCTTTGTAATCGTAAGTGCTCTATCTATATCAGTTATTCCTGTAAAAGTATCAACATGGTTAACAGTAATAGAAAATGAAGGTCGGTCACCATATGGGGCAATTGAATTTACCATTTTTGATAACGAAGGATTATTTTTGGAAGCATATAGTAGTAAATCATGCATAAATATTAACTTCAACTTTGAGGCAATTTCACCGGATATAGCTAGGCAAATAAGACCACCGGCATCATTTCGCATAGTCGCTATATCTTGTGGATTGATATACTGAGCGCCCTTAACCATATCAACTTCGTTTTCTCTTGATTCACTATCGTGAATCAAGATAAATTTCCCATTGCTAAGGGCCCTGACTGCATCCTGAACTAACGACACGTGCTCCAAAGTGTTAACTACTATTATATAGTTTACTGAATTCTTGGTAATTACAAATAATGTGGTAGAAATTTTGCAACATATTTGCTTAAAATATCAATCTCAATGTTAACCATGTCGCCTTTATGTTTATTTTTGAACGTAGTAACGTCCAGAGTATGAGGAACCAGAGCTATCGAAAATTTGTTCTTCCAAACATCGACAATGGTAAAACTTATGCCGTCTAATGCAACGGATCCTTTCGGTACCAGAAATTTTGTAATGTCTTTACTCACCTTTATCAATATCTTTGTTTCAGCAGGTATTTTTACAACATCCTCAATTCTTCCTACGTCATCAATATGGCCCAAAACCATATGTCCTTCGATCCTATCGCTTATCTTTAGACTTCTCTCCAAATTGACATGCTCTCCAACTTTTAGCATACCTAAAGATGTTCTTTTCATGGTTTCTTTTACTACTTCAAAAAATGCTGTAGTTTTTAAAATCTTTGTTGCTGTAAGACATGTACCGTTGACACTTACACTCGCCCCTACTTGTAAGCCTTGACTTAGTTTTCCTAGATCAATTCCGATAGTATTATCTGCTGTCCTCTTTGTATCCTTTATTTTGACTATTGATTTGACAATTCCTGTACCCTCTACGATACCAGTAAACAAAGTATCAATCAAGAATTCCGTACGTAATAAAAATATTTCACCAAATTATAGTGCTACTGGTGCACTGGCCACAGAATATAGAAATTGATACATTATGATTATTTGATGAACTAACTAGTGAAAATAAAAGTATAATTAGTAAATCTATCCTATTGATTATCTCAATCTTATTAATTTTTATTTAACATAATGAAAATCCCATTATTCCATACCCCTTTCAATCTATTCTTTACACTAGAGAAAGTACTGAGATATAGTTCTATTGATCTGAGTGAGAAGACTTACTCCTAAAATGATCACTGCTAATGGTATCATCATTTTTAGGTGTGGGATTAGATTGATTCATACCTTTAGTTATCTTAGATACTTCCTTGTCATATAGTTTTACTAAATCTGAGATAGTAATTATTCCAATAACCTTATTATCTTTATTTGATAACACGGGCATTTCTTGGAGGTCATTTGACGAAAGTCTAACAAGTGCGTTGTGAAGTGAATCTGAATTGTAGGCAAATAACGGTTCTTTTATCATAATACTTTCCAGTTTAACAGACTTTCGATATTCTTCTGGAAATTCGAATAGCTTATGTCTGTATACAACACCATCAAGCACATCATCTTGGTCAACAACTAGAATCATTTTGCTATTATTTCGGTTCATTAATTGGAGAGTTTCCTCGATCGATACGTCTTTTGATAATTTATTGTTAGCTGCTCTAATTGCATCCTTTACATATAGATCGCCAAGTATTGGACGTTGAAACTCCATTCTGTGGGCGGGTGATTCAGACCTACTTAATACCTGACTTCTGAATATTGAGTTGTGCTGTCCGGACATGATGTAGGCAACAAATGTAGCTAACATCATAGGCGCTAAAAGAGCATAACCTCCTGTTAATTCACTTCCCATAATAATCGATGAGATTGGAGTTTTTGCTGTGGCTCCGAAGAATGAGACCATTCCAACGATGATTACCGAAGAAACATCAATCCACGTAAACAATCCCAACAAGTGAAATGCTGTACCAATGAATGCACCAACAAATCCTCCTATTACCATGGAAGGACCAAAGACACCCGCGCTTCCACCGGATCCTATTGTCAATGATGTTGCCAAGATCTTGAATACGATTACAGCACCAAGTATTGATAGAGGCAGCAATGTGTAGTCTTTGTTAATCGCTATCTGTAGCCATCCATATGACGTACCCAAAACTTGAGGAAATACAATTCCAATCATCCCTACGAGAACGCCCCCTATGGCTGGTTTGAGATATTTTGGTATTCGAATTTTGCTAAAATAATCAGTTATAACGTAAAAAATCCTCACATATCCTATACTAACCCCAGCGGAAACAAGGCCAACAATAGAGTAAAGAATGAGTGAAGCCGGATTGGTGTATTTGACAAGATCAAGAGGAATTGAGAATAGACGATCCCACCCAAAGACGAATCCAAAAACAGTATAGCCCGTTACCGATGCTACTAATCCGGGTATTAAGGCTCTAACTTCGAAATCTCTTCTATATAAAACCTCCGCACTAAAAACAGCTCCTCCCAGTGGAATTTTGAATATACTTCCTATACCAGCTCCGAGTCCGGCAGCAACTGCAATCCTGCGTTCATCATCATCCAGTTTGAATAGTTTGCCGATTAGTGATCCGAAGCCTGCTGCAATCTGTCCCGCTGGACCTTCAGTTCCTCCACTTCCTCCACTTCCTATAGTGATGGATGAGGCAACAGCCTTGACTAGAGGAACTCGAGCTCTTATATTGCCGCTCTTGTGATGATAGGCATCTATTACAGCATCTGTGCCATGTCCTTCTGATTCTGGTGAGAACTTTGTCGTTATCAGACCGACTAGTAGACCTCCAAGACCACTAATCACTGGTAATAGCCAGGGTCTCTCAATAAATAGATCATAACCATAGGATTCTTGGAAACCACCAGGTAAAGGGGGAGAATATCCTGTTCCTACTTGAAGAAATAGACCTGTAAAAAATTCAACCGAAAGAAAAAGTCCAATCGCACCAAGGCCCGCCATAACACCTAGTGAAATTCCTATTAATATCCATTTTCTGAAATAAGTAAAATCCAAATTCCATTTCATACCTCTTATCGTTCCTATTATAGATACTATTTGAGAATAGTATGGAATATCGGTTTTCACAGTTAAGACTGATTTAGAAATAATTTTCTTTGCTTTATAATTGTTGTACTATATAAATGAGATAATTAATAATCGTTGTTCTGAAATTTCAAATTCCCATATTTTCATGAGTGAACTGTGAATCATTAGATTTCTAAAAGATTTTTGTTTTTTCTCCGTGTAAAATTAAAAGACTATTCTAGTTCCATTTTTTGATGTCCAAATGGGTCTTCATTGAACTTTGTTAACTTAAGTTAATAAAGCAAATAGATAGTATAAACAGTGAAATTGAAGTTGAGGTTCATTAATTCCATAGGAGGGACTAGTTGAAGATTGTGTTCTATTAACGATCTTAAAGCGAATTACAAGAACGTAGTGATTGAGAATTTTTCATCTATTAAAGTATTAACATTTAATCACGGTTGGCATTGAAATTGTTTAAGAAATTAAAATATATTAATTCTCCAGATGAGGTTATTCGTATTCATAGCGTAGAAGAGCCAAACCAGAATATAAATAATAGAGTTCATTGTAGGGTTGATTATGGGAACGCGCCCGAGTGATAAGCGAAATATGACAACAAGTAGCACCGATATTTTGAGTCTGGTGGACGGTTTTATTGAACAAATATCAAAAATTAGAACTGTCTTAAAAGGTGTCTCCATTTCAGCTTTGATATTGGCCCCAATCGCAATTGCTTTATCAATATTTTTATTAACTCACTCATCATTCTTTACCATTCTTGAAAATGAGGATGAATTTGGACTTGCTTTAATAATATTACTTGGATTGGTAATAGCTATATCTTCAATCTGGATATTTGCTGGATTTCGGCAATATCGGATGATTAGTACTTGGAACAAGAGGTACGACAATTATATAGCCAATAAAGAAGAAATTCATAGGGCTATCGCGTCAGAATTCGGTTTCACAGAAGACTCCGAAGATTAATTCTTGATTTAAAAGAAAGTCATATTGATCCATTAAATTTGGGTTAGAACAGTCCTAACTAGAATTTATCTCAAATGATCTCGGGAATAGTTTTTCGTAGGGCTCTATTATACTTCTGCAAAATTCTAATCCCTTTTGGGTTGCACTATAAACAGTTACAGTTCTTTTTCCTAAACTTTTTTCTGTCCTAATTATCAAACCATTGAGCTCCATTTTGTCAAATATCGATCTATGTTTCTTTAAGTTTAGTCCACAAAAACTAACCAAGGCAGTTTGATTAAGCTGACCATATTCGACAAGTTTCATGATTATGTCTCGAATTATGTAAATTCTATCTCTATGTGATTGTGAACTAGACACTATGTTAGGTTGGAGCTGCTCAGTATATAGGTTATATTCTAATAATAGAATCACCAGACCCTAATTAAACTGTGGATTAATCAGATATCATATGCAATGGAAATCTATGACACATGATCCAACATCAATTTTAACTCATTAATTTCTGATCGGATTACTTCTTGGTCACTGTTATCCTTAGCATAACCAATTAACTTTTCACAAGCAATCAATTGGTTGAACAGGATATCTTTTTTGCCCAAATAGATTATAGAATCGGGACTCTCAACCGTATAAATGACCTTCCCAGTGGAGGTATTTGATTTACAAGTTTTTGCAATCATTAGACATTCATGTGAATTAACCAATATAGGTGGACCTCTCTTCAAAATTTGATTTGTTCTTGTATTTACTTTTTTTAGTCATTAGTAGACTTAGGAAATATGCATTAATAAGCGTCGATTAACCTTGTTACTCCTGAATATTAGTATATTACACGTACCTTGGACGCTTAGGTTTACTTTGAATTTCATTTTTTATTCTATGTCCCGATGCAGATCGGAAGGGTTGTTGTGAGATATTAAACAAATTAGCAACTATATGTATAAAATGCAGATACAGATAGTTTTATTGGAGATTCGATAGGTAGTAACACTTTAATTATGAAATAATCTTATTTTTCTGCTGCGCTTATAACGGCCTTTGCTTGTTTATAATGTACAGCATCAATCATTTTACCTTCTAATAATTTTGCACCTCTCACACTTCCCTTTTCAAATGAATCTTGTAATGCAGCTAATACTTTCTTTGCCCATTCTATTTGTTTTTTTGTTGGTCTAAAAATATCATGAACAGGATTTATGTGAGACGGATGAATCAATGTTTTGCCGGAATAACCCAGTTTTTTCGCAATGGTTGCGTCTTTAATCAAACCATCAATATCATTTACATTTTGCCATATGCCATCCAAGGCGTCAATCCCTGCAGCTCTTGCATCGACAGGAATCTTTGACCGAGCATAATTGTAGCTTACAAAATCATCGTATTCAACATCAATATTCATATCATACAAGTAATCGAAGACACCAAAAACTAGCGCTACAACATTTTTGTGGGATGTGGCAATCGAACCAGCATTTACTACTCCTTTCGCAGTTTCTATAGATGGTATTATTCGAATTCCTGAGGGTAATTTCCTTTTAGAGACAATCGCATCGATTTTGTGAATAATTTGAGTTACCTCTTCACTAGTACCAATTTTTGGTAGAACGATACCATCCAACCCATTCACTACTGTTCGCTCGAGGTCTCCATCAACTAAACCAGAATCGAAGGAATTGATTCTGACATAAATGAATGCATCATTGTCTCTTTGTCTAGATACAATAAGCCCTGCAACCAAATTTCTTGCAGATTCTTTTTCATTAGAGGGCACTGAATCTTCTAAATCAAAGCATAGTACGTCTGCACGAAGTTTAATTGATTTCTTTAAAAATCTCTCATTGTTTCCAGGTATAAATAATAAACTCCTAAACATTTACTCACTAAAAAAATGAAAGGTTAAAGTTTCTGAGGTGTTGTCACAATCTTGCCTATCTGCTCTGCATTAGCCATCATGGTGTGTCCTTTTGCCATTTCGGAGAAAGGAAGAACTGTACTAATCAATGGCTTTATTTTGCCCATAGCAGTCCAGTAAATTACTTGTTCTAGTTCTGCTTTATTCCCCTGAGTTGAACCCAGTAGATTGGTCCCTTTAAAGAACAGGTATCTAAGATCGATAGTTGAATCATATCCGGTAGTTGCTCCGGTAGCTACCAGGGTTCCTCCCATCTTAAGGAGACTAACTTCTTGTGGAAAAGTTGACTTTCCAATATGTTCAAAAACGACATCCACACCTTGCTTTTTAGTTACTTCTCTAACTTTTTTATACCAATCTGCTTCTCTGTGATTTACGACATGATCGGCACCTAGTTCAGTACATTTATCCATCTTATCTTTATTACCGGCTGTGGCAATAACGCTGCAACCATATAGCTTCGCTATCTGAATTCCTGCCATTCCTACACCACTTGTTCCTCCCATCACAAGGACTGATTGTCCGGGTTTTATCTTGGCTCTTCCTACAAGCATATGCCAAGCAGTCATACCAACCATTGAGACTGCCGCTGCTTGATCAAACGACACGGAATCAGGTATTTTGGCAACATTTACCTCGGGTAAATGGGTATATTGACAGAAACCGCCCCAGAGAGGACCAGTTTGAAAACCCCAAATGAGTCGTTCATTGCAATCATATTCTCTTCCGGACGTACACATATCGCATACCCTACAGCTCATATTAGAATGAGAAACCACTCTATCACCAACTTTCAATTTGGTAACTTCGGCACCAGATTCAACCACAGTGCCGGCTACATCACTCCCTGAGATGTGCGGAAGCGGCACCTTGACTGGATCTCCCCAAATTGCCCAAAGATCATTATAGTTGTATGCTGCGGCTTCAACTTTTATCATAACTTCATTAGGTTTGATTTTGGGGGTGTCAACATCGTCTATTTTCACCACTTTTAAAGGATCTTGACTATATTCTCTAAATACTGCTGCTTTCATGAATTTTTTGAAAAGTTCTTAGACTAATATAGTTATTTGTCACAGCGTACGATTTGTACTAAAATCCATGAGTCAGTGGTTATCAGGTGCTAATGCGTATGTTAGAATTTAAAAGTGGCCTTGCTTTTGGGATATAATAAAACTGCTGTCTACTTTAAGTAGATTCACAGAAACTTCAGCTCCAGCCCCAGCAGCTATTGAAGTTTGTAGTTGGCCGATTGCTTAATTCACCCGGTTATATTTCCAAAATTGAATGTAAGGATACCGGAATTCTGTGGTTGAATGTACAATGTGGGATTTCTGTATGTAAGTGACAGAATATGAATTCTCCAGTTGCTAGTTGGACATAGTTCTCAAGCTAACGGAAGCGATGGTGGACTTGATGTTACCGATCCTTTAATTTTGCCATCTTTAGGCTTCAAACTCACCGCCTAAATTTGCTTATGTTCAAAATCAAATTTTTTTGATGGGGACTTTTGCCGCCTTGGTTTACGGAACCGAGGTTAGCAGTAATAAGTGATGGTAATGATACATTTGCTAATTTTACCCAATGTTGCTATTTTGAAATTGGCAGTCCTAACTTTATCATTCAATGAAAATGGACAAAGTAAAATAGGTAGCCGTGGATACACACACTACCGGTAGAATTCTGAATTCCGCGTTCATTACCTCTTAGAGGAAAAATACTAATCAATATTTCAAAATTAGCCTTGCCTACGATTGCATGTTCGATGATACAAACATTAAATTTTAATTAGTCTAATACATACATTGATTAAACCAAAATCAACCCAAATATTTCGTGTATATTACTATAATTGGGTTTGATATTGTTAACGTAAAATACGGACGAACTTAAACGAAGTGGCACATTTTATTGATCTATTTTCTAAGTAAGATTTGGTATCGACATTTTCATGACTCTTCTTCTTAATAGTACTGCAAGTGCTATTGAGACCATTGAAAATAGTACAGCGGTGAGGAAAATCATATCAAATGATACCAATGAAGGAAATGTTTGCATGATTCCGCGGAAATCTAATGGAGATTGGTGTGTTTGCATATACATTCCTGCAACAGCAGGGCCTATTGAACTTCCTACAATTCTGATAAGCATAGTTGTACCAAGAGATATTCCTATAAACTGTTTTGGAGTCGTAAGTATGATAACGTTCATAGCTCCAACACTAGTTAAGGACAATCCAACAGAGAGAAGCGCAAGGTTTGCGGATATCAAGAATTCACTCGAATGGAATATCAATAAACCAAAGAAGCTGATAGCAGTAATTATAGAACCAGCTATTATTGCTTTTAGTGATCCTAACTTGGATATTATGAAACCTGAAGAAACCCCGAAAACTAGAAGTACTATAGCAAATGGTAACTGCACATCTCCGGCTTTAATAGCATCTTCTCCAAAACCCAGAGGTTCTGGATTTCTTACTAAAATCGGTATAGTTTGAAAAACCATGAACATGGATAACCCAACAATCATGATGATTAAATTTGCAGGCAAAATGGCTTTGTTTAACATCAATTTAAAGTCAACCAATGGATATTTTGTACGTATTTCTGTAATTATAAATAGTGTAAAGGAAATTGAGCCTGTTACAAAATACAATACAACCAGCTCAGAAAAGTAAGAAGTGTTACCGTTAGAACTGCTACCGGTAACCCCAGTTTCCACATAAGTAAAAGCTAATAGAAACGAAGTTACAGCAATAGCAAGTGTTATTGCACCCCTTATATCAATTCGCCTTACAGATGATTTAGTCCTAATATTGTCGCCTACTTTCCAGCTGTCAGTTCCAATTTTCTGATTAGATTGTCCTTCTTCTTGGTAGAGTGTGCTTTCTTTATCTATGTTAATGAACCGTCGTATTACTACCAAAAGAATAATTGCGATGGGTATTATTGTAAAGAACGTGGATTGCCATCCATAGTTTTCAATTATTGTGCCCCCAACCAACAAACCCATTACTGCACCGGATGCAAACATAGAAGTGATCACACCTTGACCTATGGATATTTTTTCTCTTGGGAATTGGTCTCTTACTATTCCAAAAGCAATTGGAAACATTGATAATCCTACTCCTTGAATTGCCCTTGCGATTATCATGAAAAATAAATTTGTTGCAAGCCCTGCAGTTGAAACACCAATCACATAAATTACCATAATAATAAGCAATATCTTCTTCTTTCCATAGATATCTGATAATTTACCTGCAATAGGAGTCATTACTGCGCCTGAAATTAAGTATGCTGTAAGAATCCAGGATGACATACTATAAGAGACGTCAAAGTTTTTGATAAGGTCTGGAATAGCTGGTATTAACATTGTTTCTGCATACATTACCATAGTAGCGACACAACTTAGAATTGCAAGAGTTTTCCACGCATTGACAGGAATCTTTACAGATGAAGAAGGTCGATTATGAAATACAGAATAAAACATGTTACTTTTTTTATCAACGTTATTTTTTTCTGATGATGGCGATCCCATTTTATTAATACGTGGCTCCTTCCATAGATTTTACTTTCTTCTTCACATTCTTGTTGGATGAAGGAATTGATATGTCAACAGAGGTAGAAGCGCCAGCGATGTCGCAGCCAATATTAAATTGTATTTTAAGGTTCTCACAGATCTTTTCCAAGGAGTTGCGCATAATGGTAATGTGCTTTTCAGAAATGTCATTCACCGAAATTTCTCTTATTTTTGTTGCACATTCAACCATTTGATCCCATAGGGACTCGGCTTTATCTGTACGATATATCCTGTTGTTTCGTCTATCAGATTTGTCCGCTTGTCTTACTACGAAGCCTTCTTTTTCCATTTTATCGATAATGGGGATAAGCGTTGCTGCTTCGAGTTCGAGTTTATTGGCAATTTCCTTTTGGGTAATACCATCTTGGATTGACAACATTACCAATACCTTCCATTGACCAAATGTTATTCCTACCTTTTCGCGTAATTCAGAATCTAAGGCCTTGACAAAAACCTTGGCTGTTCTATTAACTATAAAGCCGATACTGTTCCGATAATCATAAGGCTGCATTATCAATATAACCTAATTATTAGTATGCTAATGATTTGTATATAAATATTAACTTTGCTTTACCATTCAAAATAATTGTATTTCTATTCAGAATGGATTACACAGACAATTGTATCACATGCCAGTTGAGCCTGAAAACTATTCACTGACGACTAACGACCTTCAGATGAAGCTCATGCTTCCAAAAATTGTTGACTTAACAATCATTAAACCTAATGTCCGACTAGCAGGAAGTTCAAGTCAAACACGATTTATTCTAAATTGTTTTTTCGGTTGTTGTAGATTAACCAATAACTGCTTAAGTTCTTCATCAGTTAGGGCTCTGTTCAATTTTCCTGTTGAAGCGGATGATATAAGATAATTTTCTACCGCAAGTGCAAGGTCTGGTTTAACCATTCTTATGTTCGTAAGTCTTTGTCTTGCATCCTGATCCAACAAAACCATTAATACTTTTTGTCTCATCATTGCTTCGGCTTCGCGTTTCCTTGCCTCTTCGGCGTTATTATCTGATGGTGAAACAGACATATTCTAATCACTATTAATTATTATTTAGCCATATCTCGCTATATCTGACCTTGAATTCACAAGTTCCTTGTAAATTTCAGTGGCCAGTCTATCAACTTTTTTCATTCCTTCGTCAGAAATAGTTCTTCCTTTATTTTTTTTTGCTACATATCCGGCAGTTTCTAGTTGTTGTAGAGCCCTTCTTACTATTGCACCGCCAGCTTTTTTATGATGTGCAATATTATAACCAATCTGCTTTTTGCCGCCATACTCACTTCTAAGATCAGAAATACCAATTGGACCGTTAATGTATACTTTCCTTAACAGTGAAGCACATCGCGTGTACCACCAATCTTTATTTTGGGGAATTTTTTCAACATGACAACCTGTCTTAACGTACTGAGACCATTGAGGAACCTCAATTTTTTTATCCTTTTTCAAATTTTCTGCCAAATGAGTAATTAATACATCTGCAGGAATATCATAAGCCTTAGCCATAATATTCTATAACTTTCTTGGAAATTCCCTTATAAATCATTTTATTGAACTCAGTTAGGTTCTAACGAAATTTTGACAATGAACGGTCGTAGCTCGCGCCACTTTCAACGTGAAGGCAAGAATAAACTTCGCCAGCAAATTCTAGATGGTCTGATTAAATGCGAAGATTGAATTAGAGGAACTTTCGATTCTTTTAAATAGTAAACAGGCTGGAGGAAAGTAATGGCATGAATTGTTACATTCAACTTTAATAATATCTCTACATTACAATTAGCTTTCGATAGACATGATTGCATTTCATACAAGTAATTCTAATACATTTCACCTTGGTTCTTCCTATTCTTACTCTGGAATTAACTCCAGGAACAATAAATTCCTTACATTTTCTACAAAATAGCTGGCGTATAAAATATGGCATCCGTATTCTAACACGCATTGCTATTTTTAGGGCCAAATTTGCATAAGATTGTGACAATTTTTCATTATCTTTTATTTCTCTCAATGCATTACCGATCAATATTTCTATTCTCTCAGTTGCTATCCTTTCTATATTCTTCTTATTCATAAGAGATCATTTTACACATAGTAGAGTTGAGATAGAGTTGCTATATTCTACTATATTAAAATGATATGAAATAAATGTCATGTTTCCAAACTAATTAACTGTAAGTTTGATTGTATTCTCTAGTGATTGCTGAAGCAGCATTAGAATTGGTGCCTCAAATTCTTAGAAATCATCCCTCTGTAAAGAATCAATGCCAAAGAACTGGTCGAGATTTGAATGAGATTCTCTTAGACATTAGTTATCATCATAAAGCCATGGTTGAACAAAATATCGAACAATGGTGGAAACGTGGTAGACCAGACATAGTGCATTTCGATCTTATTGAAGCGCTCTCAACACCATTATTTAAACAGAAAAAGTTGCAGGTATATGTATCCACGTTTGATAATAAATTAATAATATTAAATCAAGAACTGAGAATACCAAAAAATTATTTCAGATTCGAAAGACTGATGGTTAGCATTTTTAACAATTACAAAAAGAAGAAGTCACCAAATTTAATTGAATTAAGAGAGAATGTTGACTTCAAAGATTTGATAGATAAAATTATTAGACCAGATCTGGTCCTTGGACTATCTATTAAGGGAATACAGGCTAAAGTATACGATATTTTACGGAAAAATGCAGTTGATGATTCCAGAAAGTATTGTTTTGTGGTCGGAGGGTTTCAAAGAGGACATTTTTCAGAAGCAGTAAGTCGAACATGTGACAGTGTATATTCAATAAGTCCTTATAGCTTAGAATCGCACGTGGTAATTGCAAGGCTTCTATATGAGTGTGAAAACTATGCCTATTGAAATAGAGCGTCTATCATGAACGCAATGAACAAAGCAGTCAAGTAAGGACTCGAGATTTTGAAAAGCAGCCACGAAGCTCTCTCATTGGGCCTTACCAATAGCCATAATGACGTAACTATCATTATAATTCCCCCCACGATGGCAGTCGCAAAGTAGATCAACCCAAATTGATTCAAGAAAAAGGGGATAATGCTAAACACAACCATTAGAAGAGTTGTGCCTGCTATCACTTGTACAGATCTTTTTTCACCAGCAACAACCGGGAGCATTGGTACCCCAGCTTTTGTATAGTCTTTTTTTACATGTAAGGCCAAACTCCAAATGTGCGTTGGGATCCATAGGAAAACTAAACCAGCCATTATTAGGCCTACCTCTATATTCTCTGTAGTAACTGCTACGTATCCTATTAATGCTGGTACAGCACCAGAGAAGCCCCCAAGTATAATATTCGTCTGACTCTTTCTTTTCAACCACTTGCTGTATACAATGATATTATCGAAAAGGCCGAATGCCATGAGCCCAAAGGTCAAGTAGTTAATTGACCATGCACAGAATAGGGATATAGCAGCTAAAAGTAATCCAAAAATGAGCGCATTCTTGGGAGCAATCCTACCAGAAGGAATCGGCCGAGCTTTTGTCCTATCCATGATGGCATCTATATCTCGATCATTGTATCCGGTTAAAGCATCTGCTGCTGCAGATCCCGTAACTATACCTGCAAGGAGATAGATCCATTGGAGCGGCGAGAGAAAGTTATCAGTCAAATAGGATGCAGTTACAGCTGAACCAAATGCAGTAAATACTAAGAGATACCAAATTTTTGGCTTAGTGAGTTCAAAATAATTTTTAAGCCGATCTGTAACAGTAACTTGTTGAATCAATAATTTGTACCTCGTCAGATTTAAGGTTAGAGGCAATATGAATGATCAATTATTTAAACATGAATTATTAGGTAATTTAGCACTATCTAGATATTTCATTAGGACTGTGGCTTTATGAATTTAGAATACGATAAGTAATTACTGCGTTATTCTGCTTACTGAAATTTGATATATCATAGAATATCAACTTGTAAGTCTGGATCCAGTGCCACCTGAGCCATCATCGACATACTCCAAACCAGCTGTATTCATTTTTTCTAAAACTATAAAAGAGGCATGGTAAAACGTATGGTATTCTATTTAGGTGATATGTAGATTGGAATCAATTCAAGCAACAGCTGGTGGAATGCCAGTTTTGATTTTAAAAGAAGGAACAAAAGAGAGTAAAGGTAAAGAAGCACAACGAAATAACTTTGTGGCTGCAAAACTTATTGCAGAAATGGTAAAAACATGTCTAGGTCCTAGAGGCATGGATAAAATGCTCGTAGATACACTTGGCGATGTTACAATTACAAACGATGGTGCTACTATTCTCAAAGAAATGGATGTTCAACATCCTGCGGCAAAAATGATGGTTGAGGTAGCCAAATCTGTAGATAATGAAGTGGGAGATGGTACTACATCATCAGTTGTTTTTGCCGGTGCGTTACTAGAGAAAGCAGAGGAGTTAGTAAATAAGGACGTACATCCATCCGTAATCGTAGATGGTTATACCGCAGCTGCGGAACGAGCTCTTGAATTTTTAGAAAAAATAGGCATTAAAATTGATGTTAACGATAGAAATGTCTTGACAAACGTTGCAAGGACGAGCATGTATTCAAAACTAGTCTCTGATGATAGTCCTACTTTGGCTAAAATGGTAGTTGATGCAGCAAAGCAGGTTGCTGAAAGCGTCAATGACGGTAAGAAATTAAGAGTAGATTTGGATAATATAAAAGTAGAAAAGAAACCAGGAAATTCTATAAGAGATAGTAAATTAGTAAAGGGAATAGTTCTAGATAAGGAAGTTGTTCATGCTGGTATGCCAAAAAAGATAGAAAAGGCAAAAATTGCCCTTATAAATTCTGCTCTGGAAATAGAGAAAACAGAGATGAGTGCTGAGATTAGAATTAACGATCCTCAACAAATGTCAATGTTCCTTGAAGAAGAAAATAGGATGTTAAAAGCAATGGTTGACAAGATAAAAGAAGTGGGCGCGAACGTTGCATTGTGTCAAAAGGGTATTGATGATTTGGCACAACATTATTTGGCAAAAGAGGACATACTAGCTGTCAGACGAGTCAAAGAAAGTGACATGTCAAAGCTATCCAAAGCAACTGGTGCAAGAATTGTAAATAATTTAGATGATTTTACTTCTAAAGATTTAGGTTCAGCTGATCTTGTAGAGGAGAGAAAAGTTGAAACAGATAAGTGGGTCTTCATTGAGGGCTGCAAGAATCCAAAAGCCGTTTCAATTTTAATTCGAGGGGGATCTCAAAGAGTTGTCGACGAGGCTGATAGATCAGTCCACGATGCATTAATGGTAGTAAAGGATGTTTTAGAAAACCCAGTTGTAGTTGCAGGGGGTGGAGCACCAGAGGCTTTTGTCGCCAACGAATTGCGTCAATGGTCTGGAAATATGGAAGGCAGAGCGCAATTGGCCGTTCAAAAATTTGCCGATGCGTTAGATACGATTCCTCTAGCATTAGCAGTTAATGCAGGTATGGATCCAATTGATACCATGACTACACTTAGAGCCAAACAGAGTAAGGGTTCGAAATGGACAGGGATAGATGTTATTAATACTGTTGTTACTGACATGCATAAACAGAATGTTATAGAACCTCTAGCAGTTAAACAACAAATAATAAAATCCGCAACAGAAGCCGCGAACATGATTCTAAGAATTGACGATGTAATAGCTTCAAGTAAATCCAAAATGCCTGCTGGTCCACCTGGCGGCATGGGCGGCATGGGCGGCATGGGCGGCATGGGCGGCATGGGCGGCATGGGCGGCATGGGCGGCATGGATATGGAGTAACTTCATTTTAATTCATATCAAATCCTTACAAAACGCATAAAGTAACATCTTCTTTTTTTGAATATTGAAACGTTTTAAATAAAATTATAGGTTTATAGTAATTTTAGCGAATGTTCGAAAAATTAAAACGGCTTAATTTCGAAGGTAATATAGTTGTACTTCCTGATTTTTTTTAGACAGGTTTATTAAAATAAATTCTAAAGACGATCTCTTTAGGATGATTAATAGCAAAACAACGATTGGAGGCGGAAGTATAAGGGGAGTAAATACTTTTGATGTTAAGGGTGGAAATGCAGTTAATGTCGCTTATTGCTTGGCTACAATGGGACTATCAGTTACATTGTTTACCGTTGCGGATAACATTGGAGCATCAATACTTCGTACAATCTTCTCAAGATTTGGAGGTAGAATTAACCTTCTAATAAAAAATGGCAAACATGGGACTACCACATCATTTGAGTTTCATGACAACGGAGAATCATATGCAAACGTAATGATAAGTGACGTGGGTGACAATAAGAATTTTGGTCCTGAATTGGTTAGCCACCCAAGTGATTTTGAGATAATAAAGTCTGCGAAAAGTATTGTTCTTACAAATTGGGGAAGCAACATTAAGGGGACCGATCTAGCTCACCATCTATTTACTAATGCTCCTAACTCTTTTCATTTCTTGGATCCTGCGGATATAGAAACGAGAAAGGAAGAATTTAGAGATACATTGAAAAAATTAAGCTATGCAATACACGTATTAAGCATTAATCAGAATGAATGTACTTCCCTATTAAAAGCATGCAATCTCGAATCCCGATTATCCCTGGATTTAAATGATATTGAAAATGTAAAAGTAGCTGTGAAAACATTGTCATCCGAATTTGGACTAAAAATCGATCTTCATACGAGGATTGGTGCTGCATGGTCTGACGGAAAGGGCATTGTATTTGTTGATTCATTCGATACTGTACCTAAGAAACTAACAGGATCTGGAGATTGTTGGGACTCTGCAGATCTTGTGGGATATTTTATGGGTCTTGATACAACTGAAAGGTTATTATTTTCAAACGCGTATGCCTCATTATATATTGGAAAAAGAGAATTCGAACCTCCTACAATAGCTGAAGCAGTAGATTTCATCCAAACACAATATCAATAAATCATTGTGGTTCGATAGTAGCTGGCGGTTTGCTTGATATCGAATAAGTAACCCAAGTTACACCATTAATTTCATTAGTTATTCTATTACTAATTTTGGATAGTAAATCATAGGGTATTCTTGACCAGTCAGCCGTCATTGCATCCAAAGATTCCACAATCCTTACTGTTACTATATGACCATATACCCTTTCATCACCAAGTACACCGACCGCAAGGTCATCACCAACGGCTGCATATGCCTGCCATACCTTATTATACCAACCTGATGTCATTAATTCACTTTCAACAATATTACTAGCTTGTCTTACAATTCTAATTTTTTCATCGGTGACTTCACCAATAATTCTAACTGCTAATCCTGGGCCTGGGAAGGGATGTCTATTTATGAATTCATTTGGGATTTCTAAAAGAGCCGCAATTTGTCTTACTTCGTCCTTATACAAACTCCTAAAAGGTTCTAAAACTTTCAGATTGAGCCATTTAGGTAAACCCCCAACATTATGGTGCGTCTTAATGACAGCGGCTGGGCCCTTAGAAAGGCCGCTTTCGATTACGTCTGGGTACAGGGTACCTTGGGCTAGCCATTGAAATGGGCCATAGTCTCTTGTTACTTCCACAAATACTTGAGCGAATTCTTCACCGATAATCTTTCTCTTTTGTTCCGGATCGCTTATGCCTTTTAACTTGGACAAAAATCGTTCCTCTGCATTAATTTTAACGGTGTTAATACCAAGATATTTGTTTATTAATTCATGAACCTGTAGTTCCTCACTTAATCTTAATAATCCATTATTGACAAAAACACAGGTCAAATTCTTACCTATTGCCTTATTTAGTAATACAGCCAGAGTTGTTGAATCGATTCCACCACTAATGGCACATAGTACTCTATTATCATCAACTTTATTTTTGATATCTTTGATAGAAAAGTCAATAAAACTTTGCATTGTCCAATCGGGTTTTGCCTTACTAATTGCTTGGGAAAAGTTTCTCAGTATTCTATTTCCTTCTTCCGTATGTGATACTTCTGGATGGAATTGGATTCCATAAAACTTTCCATCTCGATTTGCTATCGCAGCAGAATGTGAATTTTCCGTATGGGCTAAAATCTCAAAATCATTGGGAATCATTTCAGCTGCATCTGCATGGCTCATCCAACATTTTATTTTCTTATTAATCCCTTTAAATAAATCTGAATTATTGTCAATTATCAAATCGGAATAACCATATTCTCTGTTATCAAAACGTTTTATTTTTCCGTTGAAATGATCGACAATAAGTTGATGACCGTAACATATTCCTAGGACAGGAATTCCCATTTTAAAAATTTCCATATCTGGTTTGGGAGAACCTTTTTGATATACACTAGAAGGACCACCCGATAATACTATACCTTTTGGTTCTAATTCTTTAATCAAGGTTGCAGGAGAGTTAAAAGGTAAAAGTTCACAATATACATTAGACTCCCGAATCCGTCTACAAATTAGATGGCTGTATTGTGATCCAAAATCAAGTACTACAATTTTATCCATACCTGCGTTAATTTCCTTTTTCTAGCATTCTTGTAAACACCCATGTTGCCGTATTAAAAATCTCATTAAGCCGTTCTCTTTCTCTATAATTTGAAACCGTAATGCTTCTGATGTCTCCATGTTCATCTGTATCAACTTTATATTCTATGATTTCATTCTCATTAATTTCACCTTTTTGAATCTTTTCTCTATCTTTCGTCTTCATTCCTTCTAAAATACGATTTATGAAAAAGGACTTGAATGGAGGAGTATTAATATTTAAAATGACGTCATTTGCTAAAGGTATGTTTACGTAAGTTGAATTATATACTGCATTCGATATCAGAAGATTATCTTTTGTACGCTTTAGGGATCTAATTTCCATTTCCTGATTATCGTTATGGGTATTATCGGTAGTTGTTAACTTTGTAGTTGAATCAGAACCAGGTTCTGTATTAGTAATCTTTTTTTCGCTTACCGATTGGAATTCTGGAACAATTTTATCCTTTAAATTAGTAGCAGAAGATTCTAGATTTGAAGCGGTTATGAAGCTTACCTTTTTTAGGAGGGAATCCACTATAAGAAGTGTATTGCGAAGTTTGTCCAGTTCCTCTTTTTTATTGGTAACCTCCTTCATCAACCATTCACGCACTTCTGCTGCCCGTCGAATATCATCTTCTGAAAAACTTGACATGTCAGGATTCAATATATCAAAAAGATATAATAATTTTTCACATCAATTAATTATGTAAAATTGCTTTCTTTTAGCTAATTTTATGGTATAGGTTAAATGAGAATTTCATGGTTGGGATCTTATACTGCTTATATGTGTGGCTGATTTGTTAATTAATTTAGATCTAGATTGCTTTCCTAGCATCTCAACCAATCTTTTTGCAGTTTTTAACTTCTTTCGCTTTAACTCAGAATCAACATCATGATTTTTGGAAAATTTTCTTGGATTGTTATCAAAATCCATACCGATTAAAGTAATACTCTTTGCCCTCATTTCTTCAGCTAAAAAGACACTTCTATCGCCATCAGTAAATCCGCCGAAATTATATACATTTTCAGTAGGCATTACTTGAGTAGTACCTATTATTTTTCTAAATTTAGGAACATTTTTTTCCAAATTCTCTACATTGTCACCATGAGCGTGTATAACCATTATTGCGCCCAACTTTTCAGCCATCCTTAGATATTTCGGATTCCCATCAAGATCCGAAACTACTACGTCTGGTCTTATCTTTTTATTCAATAAAATCTCAACTACACCATCGGCGGCTATCTTTGTATATTTTTTATTATTCTTCTTGATAAATTCGATATTTCGTTCCAAACTCGGGCCAGGTCCAATAACGAGTACTTCCTTTCCCTCTATCTTCCCTTGCAATTTAGACAACTGTAGTGCTTTCCTCTTTATCATATTACTTAGCCTTTCAGCCGCCTCCTGATCTTTTTCTGTGCTAAACCCAAATTCCATTCTAATTTGCTGGTAAAAAGGGAACCATTCTATGAATTTCACAATTAGAAATAAAAGAAGGTTATTAATAGATTGTTTGATTTGGCAAAGCTTATGTCAAGTAACGCGTTGCGTTGTACATTTTTCCATAATTAACTACTAATTTATTATAATCTAAAATATTATTGCAATTACGCTGGTTCTAAAAAGACCATAAGAATATACAGTTAAAACGTCTACTTAAAAATGTCAACACTGCATATATTTGCGGTTCTGAGATAGATAATTAGGATGTTTGTTGATTTTGCTTCTCTAGCTACCTCTCTAGGAATAGGAGGACTGGCGACCTCCATAGGTATCGGAGGATTCTTGGGTTTCTTGATGGGATATGCTATAAAGAAAATATTAAAAATAATCATGATTGCTGCGGGATTATTAGTTGGTATCGCGTACTACTTGCAGTACAATGGAGTAATTGCGTTAAATTGGGCAAAGATGGAAGAAACTATGGGAAATTTAGTGACCCACATTAATGGTTTTAATTTGACTACCCCATTTTTTCCCGGAATAAGCGACCAAATTATTCATTCAATCTCAGCTTCGGGCATTCCGCTAACTGGTGGTTTTGCAGCTGGATTTGCATTCGGTCTCAGCAGGGGATAGCAGATATCGTTCAAATATTACTCTTAACATAGATTATTGATTACCTGTAACAATTATAACTACATGGGATGTCAACTAGGTTATATGAAGAAAAGAGCATCTGGAATGGTCTTTCCAGGTGAATATATCGCAGAGATTGAAGAATTCCAGGCAGGCAATAATACCTTCGTCCTTGATGGAACTATTAGATCTAGTGTTTTGGGTAAAAAGGAATCTGATCTTAAGAGAAGGACGATTAAAGTTGAACCATTAAATTCGCAACGATTGCCCAAAATTGGAGATGTTGTCATAGGTTTTGTAGAGATGCTTTTTGGATCAATGATTTCAGTCAAGCTAATTTCCATTAATGACAAATTGTATACTGCAGGATTATCTGCCATTGCTTCAGCGAGAATGGGAAATAATAGAGGATGGAATCGAGATAGACATAATAGAAGGGCAAAATCGACTTACCGAATAGGAGACATTATCCGCGGTCAAATTACGAGCTTATTAAACTCTTCAATTCACATCGTTGTAGATGGGACAAATTTTGGCCTCTTGTATTCATTGTGCCTTAATTGTGGCGGAGACACTGTTAAAATAAATAATGGGGTAAAATGTATAGAATGCAGTACGTATGAAGAAAAGAGGGTAGCAAACGATTATGGAACTACTCTTCTAAAATTCTTACATTAATGTGAATCTAAAGTAGTGGAAAACTTGATCTCATACAAATAGTAGGATCAATTCAGATAAAATTTTTAATGCCTATTTTGCATCCTATCATGTGAGGTCGACACATTCTTTTACGGGCAAAAAAATTGATCCTCCTGTTATTTCGAAAGATATGACCATATCGCAATTGGTTCATTTTTTCGGATCAACAGGATATAATGCTAGACGACTTTTTGAAGCTGCAAATATCTTGAAGGAGATGATTGATCGTCGATGTACTACCTGCTTGACCCTGGCTGGGGCATTAACGCCGATTGGAATGGGGAACACAATCACAACTCTTATTGAAAATGGCTTTATAGATTGGATAATAACAACTGGGGCAAATGTTTACCATGATCTGCATTTTGCCTATGGCTTGCCTGTAAGACAAGGTCATTTCCAAGTTGACGATGATGTCTTATTTTCTAAGCAGATTGTACGAATTTATGATGTATTTATTAAGGAGATAGGCACCTTACAGGCCCAAGACATTATCGTTCAAAGAGAAATAAAAAAAATTGAAAAGAGCCATTCTGAACCATATTCTACTGCCGATATGTCCTACAATCTTGGCAAAGCAGCTTCTAATAATTCAAGAAACCCAGAAAAATCATTTCTTGTTTCTGCGTACAAAAACGGTGTACCAGTATTTATTCCTGCAATAAGTGATTCTTCTATAGGACTCAATATGTTACCATTGTTATTCGAAGATGTTAAAAGATTTCCAAATGTTATTTTAGATATTGCTGAATCAACGGCGATCCTCTGGAAAAGTAAAGTATCAGGTGGTATAGAATTAGGTGGTGGGGTCCCTAAAAATTTCTTCCAGCAAACTGGGCCAGCGTTATATCAAATATTAAAATTAAAGGATGGTGGACACGATTATGTAATCCAAATAACCGATGCTCGGCCTGATACAGGGGGCTTATCGGGGGCGACCATACAGGAAGGCAAAAGCTGGGGAAAAATAAAGACTTCACACAGAAACAATGTAATAGTATATGGTGATTCTTCAATTTGCTTTCCAATCATATCTTCATATGTTTTGTCGGAATGCAAAAAACGCCCCGTCAAGAGACTATATTCAAAGAAAAATAGATGGGTGGAGCAAATGAAAAAAGAGTACTTGAATAATAAATAGTTTTTATAATCTAAATCTAAATTCCTTCAACATAGAAGGATGGCATTTTTAATCAGTTTAGGTGTTCAGATAACACCTCAATTACTGAGTATTGTCAGCCTGACCATTATGCCTATGTTGAAAACCTTTACGGCATCCTAATTATAATATTTAAGATATATAACTATATTCATAATTAATTATATTGACTACATTCAAATCATGCTTAAATGCTTGGCCCAATCTGTAATAAGTGATTTGATCCGCCTCAAAAATAAGGAAAACATTAAAGATTAAGCACCGTTAAAAGATGAAAAGTAATAATGTTAAATTATTCAAATATTAAAGTAGGAAAATGGGATCTTACTGATTTAGTCGATGAGAGCTTGACGGCGAATTCTGATCGATTAGTTGAAAATATTAAAAGAAAAGTGAAGGGATTTGAAAACAATAGAGTAATTTTGAAACCAGATTTAAGCATAACAATTTTTGAAGGATTACTACGTAAGATTGAAAGTATTCTGGAGGATCTTAGTATCGTGAATAGTTTTGCCCAACTTAAATATGCATCCGATACCTCATCAAATGAAGCTGCTTCTCTAGTACTTCAAACGGAAAAATTAAGTTCAGAAATTAGTAACAAAATTTTATTTTTTGATTTGTGGTTTAAGAAAGAGCTTGACGAGAATAATGCACAAAGATTAGTCGACAGCATCTTCCCTGTTTATAGGGAATTTCTAAAGTATAAACGATTGCTGGCAAAATATTCACTGAATGAATCGGAAGAGAAAATTATTAATACACTCGAGGTAACTGGACCAAGCGCTCTTGTTAGAATTTATGATCGAATGACTAATAATTTTGAATTTACCATGGTCAGGAAACGAGGGAAAAAGAAGGTAATTAGGACTTTCACAAATAAGGAAAAACTTATTTCGTTAGTAAGAAGCCCAAAAGCAAAAGAGAGGGAATTTGCGTATAAGGCATTATTCAAGACCTATGAGAAAAATAGTGGAGTATTGGGAGAAATTTATCAGAATTTAGTAACTCGGTGGAAAGATGAAAATATTTCCATTCGAGGATTCAAATCTCCGATTTCAGTCAGAAATATCTATAATAACATCGATGATAATACCATTGAGACACTGTTATCCGTTTGTAGGAAAAATGTGACTTTGTTTCACGATTACTTTAAGGAAAAAGCAAAATTAATTGGTGTCAAAAAACTGAGACGATATGATCTTTATGCACCTATTTTAAGTAAAGATACTCCTAAATTTACTTTTAAGGATGCTACAAAATTAGTGCTAAATACCTTTAGTAGATTTGATCCAAGATTTGGGACTTACACGGAGCGCTTGTTTAAGGAAAGTCATATTGATTCTGAAATTAGGAATGGAAAAACGGGGGGAGCCTTTTGTTATACTGTTTCTCCGGGAAGAACTCCCTATGTACTACTAAATTTTAACGGGATGATGAGAGATGTTTCGACAATGGCCCATGAGTTTGGGCATGCAATACATAGCATGTTTGCGTACGATAAGCCAATTTTGGTTTCACATGCTCCACTTCCATTAGCTGAAACTGCATCCGTTTTTGGAGAGATGCTTCTTAACGAAGAAATATACAAGAAACTAAATAGAGAAAAGAAAAAGATCTTCTTAGCGGAACAAATTGATGATATGTATGCAACTATTATGCGACAGGCATTTTTTACTATTTTTGAAATAGAAGCCCACAAAAATATAGTAGAACAGAGTGTTACCATTGACAATATATCAGAATATTATATGAATAATTTAAAAATCCAGTTTGGAGATTCAATCCACATTTCGGACGATTTTAAATGGGAATGGCTTTATATTCCACATTTTTTCCATACTCCGTTCTACTGCTACGCTTATTCTTTTGGAAATTTACTTGTGCTCTCACTTTATCAGCAATATAAAAAAGATGGCAAATCCTTTATTTCAAAATATATCAAGATATTATCAGCAGGAGGATCCGAAAAGCCAGAAACATTACTTAGCGATTCTGGATTTAATATCAGTGATGACTCTTTTTGGCAACAAGGTTTTGATCTTATAAAAACGAAAATCAATAAATTAAAAGAAGATCAAAAATGAATAGCTAATAAAATTTTCTAGATTCTTATACTTTATACTTTCAAATTAAAATATAGGACTGAAAAGTAAAACACAAGTACTCATTTTGACTTGCATATGACTTTTGCCAAACAGGGGTAAATTTATAATGGCGATTTAAGATTTGAGAATATTGAAAAAGTTTTGCAGTGTATGTGGAAAAGAATTAGCTGCAAGCAACGAATATTTTTTGTGCAATAGATGTCACAAGAATTTAGTTATCTCACAAGATAAATTTGATTACTTTGAAAATTCACGGCTTTATTATTAGCCTATAGTGATCCACGATTAGTAGTGATAGTCTTATAACTAAAAAATTCTAGTACTCATGAGTAATTTAATAAATTTATATTTACCAACTATGAGACCGGTTATTTTACAATCAGAATTTAATAACTCTAAGCTGATCTGGTGGTTGTATTCCATGATAACAAAAACAGCAAGACATTAAATTCACCTTATATTTTTTGAGAAACAATTATCAGTCGTCTTGAAAGCTGAAAAATATCAAGCCAGTTTGCATATATCTCCCTGATACAAAAGAACTATCTAAACCAGATAAGGTGCTAGACTTATATTCTATGAATAACGACCTATCTTGTAGACTAATATAATGAATGTTTATGAAGAGTCATGAGAAATTCATAGATAAACTAGATTTTGTGAAGAGAAATGGGCTCATACCGGTAGTCGTCCAAGATATTAAAACTAAAGATATTTTGATGCTTGCCTATGCAAATAGAATTGCAATCGAAAATACAGTCAAGACAGGAAATGCCTGGTTCTGGAGCAATTCTCGTAAAAAACTCTGGATGAAGGGTGA
Organism: Nitrososphaeraceae archaeon; assembly: GCA_036557405.1. Taxonomy (GTDB): domain Archaea; phylum Thermoproteota; class Nitrososphaeria; order Nitrososphaerales; family Nitrososphaeraceae; genus TA-21. Next base: position 151 of record DATBHO010000002.1, on the reverse strand, counting down.
AGAATCTGGAAATACCCAAGAAGTGAAGGATATCCTAGTTGATTGTGATCATGATTCAGTAATTTATCTGGTAGATTCAAAAAATCCAGCATGCCATACAGGAAACAGGTCATGTTTCCACAACAGATTATATCCTCAATAAAATTGACAA
>DATBHO010000001.1:0-2036 GCA_036557405.1 Nitrososphaeraceae archaeon | reverse complement strand
AGTTTCTGATATTGAGGAAGAACCAAGGGAATTTCAGAAGGAATTTAAGATAGCGGTTGTAGGCCCTCTTACCAGCTTTGGTCTAGCTGGTGTCTTTTCATTGTTCAGTTTTATTATTGAAAATGTTAGTGCTAATGGCACAGCAATAACAATGCAGGCGATAGACGTAGTTCTCTATTATGGTGCTCTGGCAAATATTATGTTAGGCGCTTTCAATCTAATACCTGCTTTTCCATTGGACGGTGGCAGAATACTCAGAGCCACCTTACTCAAGAGGAAGAGAGATTATGATGCAGCCACGAGAAGCGTTATAAGAATAAGTATACTAATTTCCTACGCTTTAATGGGATTCGGATTTCTTGGCATAATAAGCCGAAGTTTTGTTGGAGGTCTTTGGGTATTAATCATAGGTTGGTTCCTTAACGCAGGAGCCCACTCATATATGCAACAAAGGGAACTAGGTTCACTTCTTTCAAGTGTCACACTTAAACAGGTCATGAATACTAATATGATAGTAGTGAAGAAGGGAACAAACTTGTATGATGTTTTCAAGAAATACTTCGAGTTGTATATGAAATCTGGCTTTCCAGTAACCGACGATTCGGGCTGCGTAATAGGTCTAATAACGCTCACCATAGCCAAAGCTGTGCCGGAGCAAGAATGGATGTACACAGCAGTAGACGATGTAATGGTTCCAAGAAATAATTTGATAGTTATGGACCCAAACACCAATGCGGATCAGGCCTTGAATAAAATGGCCATACAAAAAATGAACATTGTATTCATCAAAAATGGCGAAGGAGGTATAGCAGGTCTTGTATCAAAGACTGATATCTTGAATATAGCAGCTGAAAGAAAAAAATATTTTGATGCTTTAAGACAAGAATAATCATTAAGGCCTACTAACTTAAAAATGAATTATTCATCTTAATTTTAAATACGTGCGCAAGAAATATTAATAATCACATCAAACTCGGATTAATCTGTGTAATAAACGTTGATTGAACATTAAACAATGGGAAGGGAGGCTATCATTCAGAAAAAAATGCATCTATTGCAAATGAGAGATAATAAAGTTCTAACAAAGATAGAGAATGGTAACCATATCATCCAACTGGAAACTCGTACAAGTTTAGGCCGGCGTTGTAGATTACTTCGCAAAGTTGAGCAAAATTTCCTTGAAGAGGAGTTATATTAAATTAAGTGGATAGACTCAAGACCTTAAGGAATTCGAAACACCCATATGTTCTACTTATTGTCACTTATCAATTTTTTACCTGGTTAGAAAAGGAGCCAACTTATTTTAATTTAATTTGCTTTTTTATTTGTTGAAACACCAATATAATTTATAGATACGATTATTTGTTATCTATTCGGGTCAAACAATGTTGAAGATGTTAGTTCCACATGATGGGTCAGTAGTGTCCGATAGAGCACTTGACAGGGCAATTTTGTTTGCAAGGAAATTGGATTACGAAATTATACTCTTGCACATAATAGATCTCAAATTCCTTCAGTCCGATTCAATTCTAAAATATATACGTGAGAAATCATCATTAGACAAAGCAAAGACACAGCTTTTGAAATATCTTAAAATGGGAAACGAGTCGATGCTAAAAGCTAGAATTGAAGAGGCAAAAAAACAAGGTGTGAAAATTCGTTTTACATTAGGAATTGGATCTACATCTGAGGGAATTGTGAAAGTTGCAAGGAATGAAAAAGTGGATTTCATTATGATAGGTAGCAGAGGCTTTTCTAGTGAAAAAAATAAACCCAACAGTTTGAGAATTTTGGGCAGTGTTGCTTCCCGTGTATCAGAGTTAGCCGACTGTCCTGTAATGATCGTCAAATGATTCTGTTTGTGAACATTATGTATCCATGATTCCTAAGGATCATGAAGTACTTAAAGTTCCCTCAGATAATCCTAAATTCCTTACACCAAGCTGGGAGTTTTATTATTTGTATATCTGTTCCTTGTCGTCACGTATCAAGTCTTCTGGACGATTGTTTTTGACTAGACGATATTGTAATTTCCC